>NZ_RAWE01000400.1 GCF_003611695.1 Corallococcus carmarthensis
CAGCCCCCAGGACGTGCGCCCCGCCCGCCGAAGGAGTCCGCTGCCGCCGTCAAGTGCGCGTCGCTGTCGCTCGCCGCGGCGCTGGTGGCGGGTTGTCCGGGTGCCCAGATCCGGCCCGAGGCGTTCACCTGCCCGGCTGGGGCGGAAGAGGCCATGCGGGAGCAGCTTCACTGGGAGGTCGCAGAGCAGTTCAACCTCCAACTCGACGACCGCCAGGCGGAGTTTGAATTTGCGTGGTTCACCGCTGGCGCGGAGGTGGTGGGAGTCGTCCCGAAAGGCGTCAACGACGACCGGCAGCTTGCGGTCGCCCCTCGTGGGACACACTTCTACGGCAAGGCTTACTACCTCTCCGACAAGATGGGGCGTGTGGATGGGCCAGCTCTCGTCATCCGATATGACCGTGTGAAGCTGCCGGGGCAGGAGGAGTACCCCATCTGCGTCGTGGCGGAGGGGACTGCCGAGGCGTTCAAGGACGGCAGGGTGAAGGCGTCCAATCGGGGTGCCGGGTTTGTTGTAGACCGCTGGCCCTGAGTGGGCCCGTGGTGACGTGGTGGGTAGGTGCTTGAGTTCGCGCCCCTCCTCTCCAGACCCGACAGAACCCTCCAGGGTCGTTCCCCCGCTGCCAATCCCACGGGTAACGTCGCCCAAGACGCGTTGGCCCGGCTGCCTGCGCGCGAGGAGGAAAGATCATGTCGGCAGGTGAGTTCAGGCTTCCACGCGGGGCGATTCTCTTCACGAGGGACGGCGTCCAGTACGAGTTCCGCGAAGACCTGGGAGAGGTCGACCACGGCTTGAGTCTCCTGCTGGCCCGACGCCGTACTTCGGAAGGCAGCATCCGGGGCAAGGTGCTGCTCAAGGCTGTGGGCGTTCCGAAGTTGATGGAGATGCCTCGCATCAAGCGGGCGCGGGCGAAGGTGGAAGAGCAGGTGCGCCTCGCGACGTACCTCGACCATCCGGGCATCCTCCGTGTCCATGGGCTGCACAAGGCGGAAGGGTGCTGGTACGTCATCACCGAGCATCCGTCGGGCCACAGCATCAACACCCTGTTGACGCTATCTGGGGAATGCGGTCGCCGGTTCTCTCCCCTCTTCACATTCCATGTCGGGGCGCGCATCGCCGCGGCCCTGGAGCATGCCCACGAGGTGAAGGACGAGCATGGGCGCTCCCTCCACATCGTTCACCGGGCGCTCGACGTTGATCACATCTTCGTCGATTGGAACGGCGACGTGCAGGTCTCCGACTTCGGGCTCGCCCTTTCGGACCTGCCCGGCCGCGTTTCGTCCACGGTGCGCCGGCCGCAGGGGGATGCGTTCTACTCCTCCCCGGAAATGCTCCTGACCGGGTGTGTGGATGCTCGTTCTGACCTCTTCGCGCTCGGCAATGTCCTGCTCGAATTGGCGACGGGGAAGAACATCCTCGATGCCCCGGACGCCTTGACCGAAGAGGTGAAGGACTCGCTTTCGGGCAGGCAGCTGGTGCGGGTCCGACGTGCCGTCAGGCGGGCCCGCCTCGCTGGGAGTCCTGTCGGTGTGGAGGACGCGATCTGGCGAGCGGCGACCTACACGCAAGCGGACCTGGAGGCGTTGACGGAGCCGCTTCCGCAGGGGTTGGGCTTGGCTCTGCGCAAGCTCCTCCAGCCCCGCCCGGACGCTCGCTACCAGACGGCGCGCGAACTGGTGGAGGACCTTCGCCGTTGGCTCGGAGCGGGAGATGCCTACGGCCGTAAGGAAGTGGTGGCTGAACTGCACGAGATGGCGAAGCGCTCCCGCGAGGTGATGGTCGAAATGGGCATGCGGCGCCCCCGCGGACTCCAGGCGTCTCAGGACAAGATCAGCACGAACTAAATGAATACCCTCCGGCTCACGCGTCCAGCTACTGGCTCGCGACGCAGGGAGCTCCCCATAGGTCCCTCCAACTCGGGGTGAGAGAAATTCCCAGGATGCCGAAGTTCGATCTGGGCAGGCTTCGGGCGTCCGACCAGCGTGACTCACTCCTCCTCATCTTCACGTAGAAGGTGCAGGATCAGTCCGACCCGCTCATCCTTGGCATGCTGGGCTGCCTCCGCGCCTTCGAATCCGGTTTCGCCCCAGGCACGGCCGATGAACGTCCAGTCGTCGCGCCCGATCTTCTTGACGAAAACCGGCACTGCCGCACCGCTCTTCACCCAGGCGCGAGCATCTTTGATCCGCTGGCCTTTTTCGCTGTTATGGATCCAGAGTTCTTCTTCGCGCCATTGAGGGTTGATATCCTCTCTGAATCGAATGCAGATCGTACCGACGCCTCGTCGTTTGACCACGACCTGCATATAGGTGCCGCCCCCAAGCGCCTCTTTAATCTGAGCCCCAGAGTAGTGCCTGGCGCGCTCAAAAACCGTGGGCCCGCCATCTCCTTTATAGACTGGCTTGCACTCCGTTTCGGCACGCTCCTTGGGCAGAATCTCAAGCTCGATCCGCCGGGCGGTTTCCCTCCAGTAGGGAGCAGGTCTGAGCTTATTGCCACTGGCCCCGACAATCGCTTCAACCAGCCCACCGCCTGCGTGCTCTTGCATGGCAGCGAGCAGCACACTCTGAATCGCGCGCTCCTCGGCGAGATCCTTGCGGCAAATAATGAATGGCGCCTTGGTCACCTGGAAGTTCACGCAGCGGCTCGACGGAAACGGCATGATGTTGGCAGGACTCATGGTTCTTCGAAACCGGTTCGAGAACTGCTCAAGGGTGACTGGCGACTCGCCCTGGCCCGCGTCCACCAGATGCGCAAGCTTCAGTCCCCGTCGGCGAAGCTCGGTATCCACGTGCAGGGCGCGCCAGCCCGGAATGTGCTGCGAGGGGTCGAACTCGACATGGCGCGCCAGCGGAACCACCCCTCCCGAGAAGAGGTCCAGAAATCCCATACTTGGGACCCGGCCCGCCCGCAGTCCCTCATTGATCCAAGAGAGAGCCTCGTTATCAATGAAGACAAACTTCATCGCGCCGAACTGGACCACCTTTCCGCGATTGCTACCTTTCCTTCGTACTGGATAGATGCCCGCCTGCTGCGCCAGGAGACGTTCGATCCATTCGTGAGAACGCTCTAGCGTAAATCGCGGCGGCAGCTCGGGGAGGAGTTCCGCCTCGATCAGGAGCTCAAGCGTTCCCGACCAGGAGTTCTGTCTGAATTGGTGGTGCATGGCTACCTGACTCCTTGCTGAAAGCCCTGTGTCCAGAGGTCACACGGGGTTTCTCAACTCCGCCTGCGGCTACGCTCGGAACTAACGTATGGCGCCCAGGTAGACAGCAACCGCGTCCATCGGCTTAGGCCACGTCTGAACCTCCGTCCTTGAAGAGTCGCTTGGGTTCAGGCCCTGAGATTAGACTCTGCCTCGGGAATATCCATTGCGATGGAGTCGGCACGACTCTGGGCTCTAGCAGGCTGTTGAAGAAGCCCGGTTTGCTGGCACGGGGCCGGGCTTCTCGTTGACTGCAATCTCAACCTTGTCGTCGAGGGGAGGCGGCGGGCGCGGAGTGGCTATGCGGCGGCCAACCGCG
>NZ_RAWE01000401.1 GCF_003611695.1 Corallococcus carmarthensis
GCGCGGGGGCGCTCCGGGGCTTCAGCGCGAAGGCCAGGAGGCCCAGAAGGACCAGGGCTCCGAGCCCGGCCGCGATCCATTTCCACTGGTGAGTGACACCCTTCACGCGTGTGCGAGCCTCCCGCGCGCGAGCATCCTCCATCCGCCCACCGTGTCACGATGACTTCGCACCACGTCTGCTCGCATGCTGGGGAAGCACCGCTCGGAGGGAACCCCACGCGACGTTTCCAGCCTACCGGCACGAAGCAGGACAGGGCGTGGAGAGCCCGCCCCAGGTGAGGTGGACTGCCCCCCACACCTGATCGGCACAGGTCACGCCATGGGGCTGGAGTGTGCGTTGACAGGTCGGGGCTCGCATCGCTTAACCTGTTGATGATGCGACGTTTCCTCCTCTTCTGTGCCGTCGCCAGCGTGCTCGGCTTCGGTCCCCTCTCCACAGCGAACGATGCCTGGGCCCAGGGGCGTGGACGCGCACCCAAGGCGAAGGCCGCGAAGACGGCCAAGGCCAAGAAGGGTTCGAGCAAGGCGCCACCGCGCATCGAGACGAAGTCGAGCACGGCCGTCACGGATCCGGTGACGGGTGATGCGTCGGCCACGGCGTCATCCGGTCCGCCGCAGCGCGGCCCGTCGCGCATCGACTTCGACGACCGTCTCATCCAGGGCCAGACGAACAAGTCCGGCGCCGTGTACCTGTATGACCGCAAGGAATTGAAGACGCGGTCGATGCTTCGCGAGCGCGACAGCTTCCGCTCCGAGACGCTCGCCACCGTCTACGATCAGTAGGGCCGTACCGCCCATCACCCTTCGAAGGGAGCGTCACCGTTGAGCGGCCAGCCCAGCGTCCTGCAAGTCGTCATCCTCCGCGACGGCCTCCTGGTGGGGACGGAGGTCTTCGTCCCCGGCACCTACGCGCTCGGCTCCGATGCGTCGTCGGACCTGCGGCTGGACGACGCGTCCGTGTCGCCGCGCCATGCGTTGCTGTACTTCCAGAACGGCCGCACCGCGATCCAGGACGCGGGCGGTGGCACCAGCGGCGTCTTCGTCAACGGGCACCAGGTCACGGCTTGTGAGATCCGCTCCGTGGACGAGGTGCTGTGCGGTCCGTTCGTCCTGAAGACGCGGATCCTCAACCAGCGTCCCGTCGAGACCAAGCCGCAGCCGCCGCCGGAAGTCGCCGCGCTCCTCGGAGGTGCTGGGGCTCCGCCCGCCGCGCCCCCGCACGCCGGCAACGGAGCACCACACGCCTTCGCGCCCCCGCACGCCGGCAACGGGGTGACGCATCCGTTCGGGCCCCAGCAGGCCGCGCTCGCGCAGCAGCAGGCGGCGTACGCGCAGCAGCAGGCGCAGCAAGCCGCGCTCGCGCAGCAGCAGGCGCAACAGGCCGCCTACGCGCAACAGCAGGCCCAGCAAGCCGCGCTTGCGCAACAGCAGGCCGCGCACGCGAGGCAGCAGGCCCAGCAGGCCGCGCAGGCCCAGCAGGCCGCACACGCTCAGCAGCAGGCCGCACACGCTCAGCAGCAGGCCGCGCTTGCGCAGCAACAGGCCCAGCAGGCCGCCTACGCGCAGCAGCAGGCACAGCAAGCCGCGTACGCGCAGCAACAGGCCGCGCAGGCCCAACAGGCCGCTCACGCACAGCACGCTGCGCAGTCCGCACATCCCCAGGCGGCGCACGCACAGCACGCTGCGCAGCCCGCACATCTTCAAGCCGCTCACGCGCAGCACGGTGCGCAGGCCGCTCACGCGCAGCACGGTGCTCACGCTCAGGCCGTTGCCCAGGCGGCGCACGCGCAACCCGCGGCCGCGAAGCGCACTCCGGCGTCCCCCGTTCCCGCGGGCACCATGCCCTCCACGCGGCGCCGTCCTCCGTCGGAGGCCATGCCCAGCCTCCTCGTCGTGGACGACCTGCTCGCGGACGTGGACACGGACGCCGCGCCCGCCTCCGGCCCCCTCGTCCTCGACGCGACCCCGGCCACCCGCCCCACGCACGCGCCGAAGATCGGCCCGGGCAAGAAGGGCGCGGCCCAGCTCTACCTGGAGCTGTACTGGGGCGCCGTGCGCCGCGACGCGCGCCGCTTCGCTCCGGACGTGAAGAAGCCCGTGAAGGCCGCCCTGGAGGAACAGGCCCCCATGCCACTGTGGGGCTTCTCCCTCCCGGAAGGCGACGACTTCACCCTCGCTGAATCCGTCAACGGCAACTACCGCCTCTTCGTGCCCCCCGGCACCGACGTGGAGAAGGCCAACGGCGACGGCCGCTTCGCCCCCGTCACCACCGCCGCGCTCGAGTCCGACGGCAGCCGCCGCTTCGTCACCCTGCGCGACGGCGCCGCCGCCCGCCTCACCCAGGGCAAGATGTCGCTCGTCGCCTACGCGGCGCCCACCCCCGAGCGCGTCTTCGTCAACCCGCTCAAGGGCCTGCCCTGGCTGACCCTCTTCTTCCTCGCCATCTTCGGCGGCGGCCTGGGCTGGTTCATCGCCACCCGGCCGCAAGGCCCCGCGACCGCGGACTTCACCCAGAAGAACCTGCCGCCCGTCGCGCTGCGCCTCATCGCCCCCGAGCCCAAGAAGAAGGAAGAGGCCAAGAAGAAGCTCGAGGCGCTCAAGAAGAAGGAGCCCGCCAAGGACAAGCCCGTCGTCGCGGAGAAGGCCCCGCCCAAGCCCGTCAAGGAGGTCCAGGTCCCCAAGGCCGTGGCCGCCGCGCCGGAGAGCAAGGCCCTCAAGGCGCTCGCGAAGCTGTCCGCCGCGGGCCCCGCCGCCAACGACCTGCTGGCCGCCGTGGACAAGCTGGGCAGCGGCCCGGGCAGCAAGAACGTCAAGCAGACCAACTACAAACTGTCCGGCCTCATCGGCAAGGCGCCTATCGCCAACGCGGGCCTGGGCACCTTCGGCCTGGGCGGCGGCGGCAAGGGCGGCGGCGCCACGCTGGGCGCGGAGCTCCTGCGCGGCAAGGGCGGCGGCGGCATCGGCGCGCTGGGCGCTGGCGGCGTGGGCAAGGGCGCGGTGGGTGGCACCGTCACGCGCGCCACCGCGCGCAGCATCTCCTCCGCGCAGGGCACCGTGGACCGCGAGGCCGTGGCCAAGGTCATCAACAGCCACCTCAATGAGGTGCACGGCTGCTATGAACGCGCGCTGCTCAAGGACCCCGGCCTCGCCGGCAAGATCGTGCTGGAGTGGGCCATCGGGCTCAACGGCCGCGTCACCTCCGCGAAGACCAAGTCCTCCACCCTCCGCAACGCCTCCGTCGAGGCGTGCATCCTCAGCAGCCTGAAGGGCTGGCAGTTCCCAGCTCCCAAGGGCGGCCAAGTCATCATCACGTACCCGTTCCTCTTCAACTCGGTCGGCTACTGACGCGGGGGATTCCCCCCTCCCCCACGC
>NZ_RAWE01000402.1 GCF_003611695.1 Corallococcus carmarthensis
TCCTCGAAGAGGGCCCGGCCCAACACGAAGCAGAATGCGGCCCCTACGCAGAGTGCCACCACGTTGAAGTAGTACGCCATGGGACGCGAGTCCAAGCACGGACCATACCAGCGGCGGCCCTCCTCGGAGGGTGGGGGCCGGCTCGCCCCGGTTGTGTCCTCCCTGGTTACAAGGACTGTCCTTGGGTGGCCCCCCAGGCAACAGCCCCCTCACCCGGGGTTCAACCCTTCGGACGCGATGGTTTTCACCCGGCGCCCGTGCGGCCTCAGACGGAGGGCGCGGACTCGGTGGCGTCCTGTTCGGGGCGGGGCGGGCGGTGCGCGGCGGACTCCAGCCGGTCCACGTCGCGCAGCTCCGGGAAGAGCCAGGCCCACAGCGCCACGACGACGAGCGTGCCCACGGCGCCAATCACCACCGCGTGCACGGCGCCCAGGGCCTCCGCGAGCGAGCCCGCGCGGAACTCGCCCAGCTCGTTGGAGGCGCCGATGCACATCAGGTTCACCGCGCTCACGCGGCCGCGCATGTCGTCCGGCGTGGAGACCAGCTCCAGCGTGTGGCGCACCACCACGCTCACCATGTCCGCAGCCCCGCCCACTGCGAGCGCCGCGAGCGACAGGGGCAGGGACGTGCTCAGGCCGAACACCAGCGTGGCCGCGCCGAACACCGCCACCGCGGCGAACATCTTCCACCCGGCGTGCCTGCCCAGCGGGCGGAACGCGAGCAGCACCGCTACCACCGCCGCGCCCGCGGCCGGAGCGCTGCGCAAGAGGCCCAGGCCCCACGGGCCGGTGTGCAGCACGTCGCGCGCGTAGATGGGCAACAGCGCCACCGCGCCGCCCAGCAGCACCGCGAAGAGGTCCAGGGTGAGGCTGCCCAGCAGCATCCGCTTCTGGCGCACGAAGCGCAGACCCGCGACGAGCGTCTTCATCGAAATGGGTTCGCGCGACGCGCTGCCGGTGCGCACCTGGAGCGAGAGGAGCCACACGATGGTGAGCGCGCACAGCGACGCGGACGTGATGTAGACGCCCTTGCCGCCCAGCCAGCCGTAGAGCAGGCCGCCCAGGGCGGGGCCGGAGATGGTGGCCACCTGCCACGTGATGGAGTTCACCGCCACGGCGCGCGTCAGCTCCTCCTTCGGCACCAGGTAGGGCGTGAGCGCGGAGCCCGCGGGCGCGTAGAAGGCTCTCGCGGTGCCGAACAGCACCAGGATGCCGTAGACGAAGCGCACGTCCTGGAAGTGGCCCAGCGTGAAGGACAGGAGCAGCAGGCTGCACACCATCATCACGCCCTGGCAGATGGCCAGGATGCGGCGGCGGTCGTAGCGGTCCGCCACCTGTCCGCCCAGCAGGCTGAAGGCGAGGAAGGGGACGAACTGGGACAGGCCCGTGTAGCCCAGCGCGAGCGCGCTCCCGGTGAGCTCGTACACCTGCCACCCGATGGCCACCGACTCAATCTGCGCCGCGAGCACCGCGCACAGACGGGCGATTTGATACAGCCGGAAGTCGCGGTACCGGAAGATGGACGTGGCGAGGACGGACGGGGTGGCCATGGCGGTGGCTGCGCTGTAACGCAGCCCGTCCTCCACCGCCAGCCACAAGGGGCGCTTGGGCCCCGCGCGCGGCTTATGAGGTCGCGCGCATCCGGTTGAGCCGGTCGTAGTGGCGGTAGCCCAGCTTGTCGAGCGCGGCGGGCGGCGCGAGGCCGATGTCCACCAGCGTCTTGATGTCGTACGTGCCCGCGAGCACCGGCGGCGCGTAGTTGGCCACCGCCTCCGGCGTGCGGAAGCCGGGCAGCGGGAAGAGCACCTGGCTGGTGTGCACGTGCATGAAGTGCGCGGCGGACTGGCGCTGCCACCCCGGCACGCCCGGCGCGGTGATGACGTGCGGCGTGGCGAGGAACGTGCCGCCCGTCAGGATTTCCAGCTGCTGGCCCACCTGCGCCACGATGCAGCCCGCGGGCGCGGTGCCGCGCACCATCTCGCCCTGCGGCGCTTCGGGCGTCGCGCGCGTGCGCAGGTACAGGCCGCTCTTGTCGTCCGGCTTCGCCGCGGGGCGGCCCGCCGGATCCAGGAACCGGCCTCCGGGCAGGAGCGTCAGCAGGTTGAAGTCGGTGTGCTCCTCGCCCCAGAGGATGCCGGTGTTCACCTGGGACGGGCCCAGCGGCAGGTACTGGAGCGCGCGCGTGACGTGGGGCGCCTTCTCGCACGCGGCGGTGAAGGTGTCCTGCGGCAGGTTCAGCGCCAGGGCGGCGCCGCGCAAGAGCTTGAGGCCGGCCTCGTGCAGCGCGCGGCCCATGGTGAGCAGGCCCTCCTGGAAGAAGGGCGGCGCGTTGTCCGGCCAGATGTTCTCCGGGTACAGCTCCGGGAACTCCATGGCGGACTGCGGGTCCGTGGGCGTGGGCGCCGCGAAGTAGCACTCCTTGAAGTCCGGCTGCCCGTTGCCGGCGACAGCGACCTCCGTGTTGGGAGGCGTCCAGCCGCGCTGGTACCAGAGGTCCGCGCGGCCCAGGGGGCGCTTCTCCGCGTCCGGGCGGGCCACGAAGGCGGAGAACGCCTCGTAGAAGCGCTCCAGCGCCGGCGCGTCCACGCCGTGGTTCTTCACGAACACGAGACCGAAGACGCCAAAGGCCTCGCGCAGGGCCGCCGCGGCGCGCTCGAGGCGAGCCGGTTCACCCGACGCGAGGTCCAGCAGGTCGACCGTCGGAATGTTCATCGAGGAGGTGTCCGCCATGGTGGGCCCAGGTGTATCGCGCCCGGGCCCGGCTGAGGAGGGGGAGCGTGCCTGCCCGCCCTCCTGCTTCCGGGGAAATCCGGAAGGGCCTCCTTCCCGCGCCTGCTTCAGCGCGCGGTGACCGTCACGTCCACCGGCGCGCACGTCACCGGGGTGGACTGGTAGTCGCCGCCCGGCCGGGGGACGTCCTCCTTGCGCGTGGCCACGTCCATCAGCGCGTCGCGGAAGGTGATGCGGTAGGTGCCCGGCTTCTTGAAGTCATAGGCCTGTGTCACCTCCACGGTGTTCTCCACCGTCGCGCCCGGGGCGATGGCCGTGTAGCTGTCCGCGGACGGGGCGGCGCGCTTCACCATGGGGCCCTGGTACGGCACCTCCTCGCCGTCGCGGGTGACCTGGAACACGGTGCCCAGGATGCCCTCCAGCGGCGTCTGCCACTTGAGCACCCAGACGGGCGTGTCCGCGCGGTTGGTGAGCTTGAAGAGGACCTCCACGGACGCGCCCACCTTGGCCTTGGGGGGGACGCTCAGGGCGCATTCCAGCTTCGGGGTCGTCACGGCGGCGGGCTCCGAGGCGGGCTCTGGGGACGGCCTGTGTCTTATACACATCTGACGCTGCCGCCGACTAGTCGAGTGTAGATGTTG
>NZ_RAWE01000403.1 GCF_003611695.1 Corallococcus carmarthensis
GTATAAGAGACAGCAAGGTGGTGTACCTCTCTCTTCCAATGACGCGGTGGGGCGAAGCGGCCGGGACCCTAGCGCGCTAGAGGATGTAGCGCGATAGATCCTCGTCCTGGACGATGGCGGACAGGCGCTCGCGCACGTAGGCGGCGTCCACCTGGAAGTCGCGCGGCCCCTGTTCGCTGGCGGTGAACGACACCTCGTCCAGCAGGCGCTCCAGCACGGTGTGCAGCCGCCGCGCGCCAATGTTCTGCGTGCGCTCGTTGGCCTGCTGGGCGATGCGGGCGACCTCCGCCACCGCGTCGTCGGTGAAGGACAGGCGCACGCCCTCCGTGGCGAGCAGCGCGGTGTACTGGCGCATGAGCGAGTTCTTGGGCTCGCGCAGGATGCGCACCAGGTCCTCGCCGGACAGCGCTTCCAATTCCACGCGGATGGGGAAGCGGCCCTGGAGCTCCGGGATGAGGTCCGACGGCTTGGACACGTGGAACGCGCCCGCCGCGATGAAGAGCATGTGGTCCGTCTTCACCTGGCCGTACTTGGTGTTGACGGCCGAGCCCTCCACGATGGGCAGGATGTCGCGCTGCACGCCTTCGCGCGACACGTCCGGGCCCCCGCCGCCCTTGCCGCCCTCGCGGCTGGCGATCTTGTCGATCTCGTCGATGAAGACGATGCCGCTGGACTCGGCGCGTGCCACGGCCTCGCGCTGGACGCGGTCCGGGTCCACCAGCTTCTGCGCTTCCTCCGCGCGCAGGAGCTGGAGCGCCTCCGGCACGCGCAGCTTGCGCTTCCGGGTGTTCTTCATGCCCGGCATGTTCTTGAACAGGTCCTGGAGGTTGACGCCGATCTCCTCCATGCCCTGGCCGCTGAAGTTGCGCATGAAGGTGGGCGAGCTCTCGCTGGTCTCCACCTCCACGGTCTGATCATCCAGCGTGCCGGCGCGCAGTTGGGCGCGCAGCTTCTCCCGCTCGTTGTCGCCCAGCGGCGAGGGCGCGGGGGCCGGCGGGGGCGAGAAGCCGAACGGCGGCGACGACGTCGTGCGCGACTGGCCGCCGTTCTTGATGAGCTCCATCAAGCGGTCCTCGGCCAGCTCCTCCGCGCGCGGCTTGACCTTCTCCGTCTCCTCCTCGCGAACGAGCGCGATGGCGGACTCCACCAGGTCGCGGATCATCGACTCGACGTCGCGGCCCACGTAGCCCACTTCCGTGAACTTGCTGGCCTCCACCTTCACGAAGGGGGCCTGGGACAGCTTCGCCAGGCGGCGGGCGATCTCCGTCTTCCCCACGCCGGTGGGGCCGATCATGATGATGTTCTTCGGGTAGATCTCATCGCGCAGGTCGTCCGGCACCTGCTGGCGGCGCCACCGGTTGCGCAGCGCGATGGCGACGGCGCGCTTGGCGTCCTTCTGCCCGACGATGTAACGGTCCAGCTCGCTGACGACCTCGCGAGGCGTGAAGGCGGACAACTTGCGCGGTTCGGCCACGGGGCGGTCCTCTCAGAGCTCTTCGTAGGTGACGTTGGAGTTCGTGTAGACGCAGATGTCCGCGGCGATGGCCATGGCCTGCGTGCAGATGTCCCGGGCGGACAGCTGCGAGTGCGCCTGGAGGGCGCGTGCGGCGGCCAGCGCGTAGTGGCCGCCACTGCCCACGGCGGCGATGCCGTGGTCCGGTTCGATGATGTCGCCCGCGCCGGAGAGGATGAAGGTCTTCTCCTTGTCCGCGACGATGAGCAGCGCCTCCAGGCGGCGGAGGAAGCGGTCGGTGCGCCAGTCCTTCCCCAGCTCCACGCAGGCGCGGGCCAGGTTCTTCTGGTGCTCCTTGAACTTGGCCTCGAAGCGCTCGAAGAGCGTGAACGCGTCCGCGGTGCTGCCCGCGAAGCCGGCGATGACCTGACCGTCGCCGATGCGGCGCACCTTGCGCGCCGTGTTCTTCATGATGGTCTTGTCGAGGCTGACCTGACCGTCGCCCGCGATGACGACCTTCCCTTCGCGGCGGACGCAGAGGATGGTGGTGCCGTGGAACATGACCGGGGGTTTAACAAGCCGGACCGCCCCCGACTCGTAAAAACGGCCTGGCTGTCCGCTCCCTCACCCTGGGGACGCGCTCAGGTCGCGGTCGCCTTCATCCAGCGGCCCACCAGCTTCACCAGGGCGGCCTTCTTCGCCTTCACCGTCTTCGCGTCCGGAAAGCTCACGACGCCCCGGTCCGGCGCCAGCCACTCCACCAGCCCCGAGTCGTCCTCGAAGGCGAAGCCCGTGGTGTCCTTCACCTTCGCGCCCCGGTGGAGGATGACCTGGAAGATGCCCTTGGGGGCCAGGCGGAAGGTGACGCGGTCGTCGCCCGAGTGCACGAAGCTGGGGGCCTTCCACTTGATGCGCTCGGTGATGCTGGCGTCGGAGGCCAGGATGGCGGCCCGCACGGCCTCCACCTGCGCCTTGAGCGGGTGGACCAGCTCCGCCATGAACTGGTCCACCTCCATGCTCCGGTTCGCCATGGCGCGGCCCCTCAGTCGATTCCGTCCTGCCGCAGGAGGGGCTCTTCGTAGTCCAGGACATCCCGGGAGGCCATGTCCATGAGGTAGCGCTGGACGGCCGGGAGCGAGGCACTGGCGGGCACGCTGACCGCCAGCAGCCGGTGCTGTTCACTCAGCTCGGTTTCACACCCCAGCGAGCGCAGTGCGGTGGTCACCTCCGTGATCTTCGCGCTGTCGTACATGATGACGCGAAGCAGGGAGTTCCCGGACCTGTCCACTGTCGCCCGATACCAAAGGCGACCCTCCTCCTCGCGGACCTCAATCGTGTCCCCGATGGTCGCGTCCCTCGCGAAAAACGGAACGTTATCAAGAACAAAACGCCCCCCTTGGACCGGGATGGTCCAAAGACTCTCCGCGCTCACCGGAGGATAGCCTTCGTCATCCTGGATCAGCTGAAAGAAAACCCGCTTCCGCTCTGTCATGGATAGGTGTCACTTTTCTCGAGGTTGCAATCCCTGCACAACACTTGACCGTTTCCTGGCGCACCCTCTCCGCCCTTGGACTTGGGCTGCACGTGATCCACGTGGGTTTCATTTCCAGGGGGAGTGACTCCCTTCTTGCTTTGCTGGGCGGGGACCGTCTCCGTACCGCAGCTCTCGCAGATGGTCTGTCCTTCGTTGGCCTTGCGGTTGCTCTCAATGACGTCGCGCTTTCCTGCGCGCGTGAAATCCCTTCCAGAGCGGTCCTTGCGTGAGCTCAGGACAGAAACAGCCTTGGCGCCATCCGCCAGTCCATCCGCCCCCACCGCCAGCCCCGCGACGATGCTGGCGGTGGAAGCGGCCATGACCGGAACGCCGACGACAGCCCCGGCCCCCGTCAGGGTCAGCCC
>NZ_RAWE01000404.1 GCF_003611695.1 Corallococcus carmarthensis
GGATGGTGGTCGAGGGTGACACGGCCGCCGCATTGGCGCCGGCCGCGCCGCCCGACACCACCACTGAGCCCGTCACGCTGGCGGAGGTGGAGGAGATGAAGTGGACGATGCCACCGCCACCGCCGCCGCCGCCGCCTTCACCCGTGCCGCCGTTGCCGTTGAAGCCGTTCGCGCCGCTGCCGCCCTGCGCGCGGATGGTGCCGCCCAGCGTGATGCTTCCCTTCGCCGCGACCAGCACGATGCCGCCTCCGCCGCCGCCCGTGCCCACGATGGACACACCGGCGGTCCCCGGGTTCACGCCGTTCTGCCCGTTCGCGTTGATGTTGGACCCGGTGACGATGCGGATGTTGCCGCGCGCGGCCAGGAGCACCGCGCCGCCGCCCGCGCCACCGTCGGCACTCGCGCCCGCGTAGAGGCGCGCGCCGGCTCCGCCCGACGCCGACTGCACCCGGCGCACCTGGGCGCCCTGGAACGACGTCAGCCCCACGCCACCGTTGTAGGCCGCCGCCGCCGTCCGGGCGACGCCCGTGGGGGCCTCACCGCCGCCCAGGTCCTCCGCGCCCGGCTGGACGGTGAGCGTACCGTTCACGGTGATGTCACCGGAGGAGCGCAGCACCGTGCCGCTGGGAACGATGAGCTGCCCGATGATGGTGATGCTGCTGAACTGGAGGTTGAAGCCCGCGGGCAACAGGGCCACCCCCGCGGGCTGGCTGAGGTCCAAGGTCTGGCCGGAGGCCACGGTGAGCGCGCCCGCCGAGCCATCGCCGTAGAGCCCCACCGAGCCCGACGGCCCCTGCGGACCCTGCGCTCCCGTGGCGCCCGTCGGCCCCTGCGCTCCCGCGGGGCCGGTCGCGCCGGCAGGTCCCACCGCGCCCGTCGCGCCCGTCGCGCCCGTGGGCCCGGCCGCGCCCGTGTCACCCTTCGCGCCAGCAGGACCCGTCGCGCCGGCAGGGCCCACCGCGCCCGTCGCGCCCGTGGGCCCGGCCGCGCCCGTGTCGCCCTTCGCGCCAGCAGGGCCCGTCGCGCCCGCGGGGCCCACCGCGCCCGTCGCGCCCGTGGGGCCCGCCGCGCCGGTGTCTCCCTTCGCGCCAGCAGGACCCGTCGCACCCGCGGGGCCCACCGCGCCGGTGTCGCCCTTCGCGCCCGTGGGGCCCGCGGGACCGACATCGCCCGTGTCGCCCTTGTCACCCTTGGCGCCCGCGGCCCCCGTCGGACCTGCCGCGCCCGTGTCGCCCTTCGCGCCCGTGGGGCCCGCGGGACCGACGTCGCCCGTGTCGCCCTTCGCGCCCGTGTCGCCCTTCGCGCCGGCAGGGCCCGTGTCTCCCTTCGCGCCCTGCGGCCCCGTGGGGCCCGCGATGCCCTGCGGACCCATGGGGCCCGTCAGGCCGATGGGGCCCTGGGGGCCCGTCGCGCCCGCCGGCCCCTGCACGCCCGGGATGCCCTGCGGACCGGGCGCGCCAGCACCCGGCGGGCCCTGCTCACCCTGGGGACCCGACAGGCCGGGTTCACCAATGGCGCCCTTCTCACCCTGCGGGCCGGCCGGACCCGAGGGGCCCGTCGCGCCCGCGGGCCCCGGAGGACCCTCGGGGCCCGCCGGGCCATCGCCCGCCGTTCCCTCCGTGCAAGCGGACAGCATCAACGTCGCGCAGAGCGACAGCACACGGAAACGCGAGAACTCCCCACGCAGGGGCAAGAAAGCTCGAAGCGGCATGGACCGGGACCTCCCCAACGACAGTCGATGCGGCGACGTGCGGAGTAGGGCCGCGACGCCGTCGCGGTTGTGAAGCCTCGCACACTTGAAGTCTGTCTGCCGGATGACGCACCGCGCGCTTTCGCCTGGAGGCGGCCCATGGTCTGTTCAACGACCAACACCCACAGTCACGCCAGGAGGCACCATGTCCGAGCCGTACATTGGGCAGATCATCATGTTTGGAGGCGATTTCGCACCGCGCGGGTGGTTGTTGTGTAACGGCGCGCTGCTGCCCATCGCGCAGAACCAGGCCCTCTTCGCCATCCTGGGCACCACGTACGGCGGCAACGGGACGACGACGTTCGCGCTGCCGGACCTGCGGGGCCGCTTCCCCATGCAGCCGGGCCAGGGCCCGGGCCTGGCGCCGCACACGCTGGGAGAGGTGTCCGGCCAGCAGGCGGTGACGCTCATCTCTCCCCAGATGCCGGCGCACACCCACCCGCTGATGGCCAGCAACCAGGAGGGCAACACGGAGAGCCCGGAGGGCGCGTACCTCGCGGCCTATCCCCCGGGCACCACCCCCACCCCGTACGTGACGAACCCCAGCACGGTGATGGGTCCGCAGGCCGTGGGCATCGCCGGCGGCAGCCAGCCCGTGCCCATCATGAACCCGTACACGTGCGTGAACTTCATCATCGCGACAGAGGGCGTCTTCCCCTCGCGCGGCTGAGGCACGGAACAGGAGGGCACCGCGCCAGGAGCGCGGGCCCTCGCGCCTCAGGCGCCCACGACCTCCGCGCGGGTGATGCGGTCCAACCGGAAGTGGCGCCGCTCGCCGGACGCCAGGTCCACCGCGTCCAGCCGCGTCTCGTGCCGGTCCATCACCACGGACTCGATGCGCACGTCGCGCACCGTCTCCAGGAAGTTGCCGTCCACGTAGGTGATGCGCAGCGGCTGGCGCTCGAACCACGCGCGCTCCAGCGCCTCCCTCACGGGCTTGCGCGTGGGCAGCGACGGCACGCCCAGGAACGTGAGCTCCCGCAGCCGGTCCAGCAGCTCGCGCTGCGCGGACGTGGACAGCGCCGAGCGCACCTTGTCGAGCGCCGACTCCAGCGTCCCCGTGAAGGGCAACAGCCGCATGCCAATGGCGAAGCGCCCCAGCGCCACCACCAGCGCCGCCTCGCGCGCGGTGAAGTTCACCGGCGGCAGGCTGTAGCCCCGGTCCAGCGCGTAGCCTCCGCCCCGTCCCCGCTCCGCGCCCACCGGCAGCGCCGCGGCGCGCAACGCGTCCAGGTCCCGGTAGATGGTCCGCACCGTCACGCTGAAGCGCTCCGCGAGCACCTCCGCGGTGACGCCGGTGCGGCGGCCCCTCAAATACTCCGCGAGGGCGAAGAGTCGCTCGGTGCGCTGCATGGCGGTGAATCCTGACATACCGCTGTCAGCCGGGGCCCTCAAGCTGGGGGCGAGCCCCAGCGATGCGAAGCCCTCCCGACAGCGCCACGCCGCTCCTGTCCGCCCACCCTTGCGAAGCGGGCACCCACGCGCCTAAGAGCGCCTGGAGCAGCGTCCGCGCGCCGCGCCTTCCGTCCCCCGAGTC
>NZ_RAWE01000405.1 GCF_003611695.1 Corallococcus carmarthensis
GGCCAGGGGTGCGAAGGTGGGGTGGTGAGGAGCACAGAGCGCATGAACCGTCGGGTGGGGACGGTTTCCGAGGAGCCAGGGGCGGTGTACCGCCTCTTCGACGACATGCCCCTGGGCGTGTTCGTGCTCCGGGACGGCCTGCTCATCCATGCGAACGCGGCGCTGTCGCGCCTGATGGGCGTCTCGCGCGAGCAGCTTCAGGGACAACCGGTGACGTCGCTCCTGTGGGAGCCGGGGCCGCAGGAGGAGCCGGCGGACCGGCTCGCGCGGCGGCTGGGTTCGTCGCCGGTGGCGGGCACCTACGAAGCGTGGCTGCACGTCGGGGACGGCGGGATGCGCGTGGAGTTGACGGTGCATCCGCACGCCCGGGACTGGGTGGTGCAGGTGCGCGACGTCACGTCCCGCGTCCGGCGCCGCACGGTGCTGCGGCGGCTGGCGGAGCTGGGGGGCACGGTGCGCGCGCTGCACTCCGAGGACGCGGTGCGCGAGGAGGTGTTCCGGGGGCTGGAGGCGCTGGAGCTGGGCTTCGCGTGGCTGACGCCCCGGGGCGTGGGCGTGGAGCTGTCCGTGGCGGGGCTGGCCCCCCGGCTGGTGCCGCACGCGCCGGCGCTGGGTGGCCGCGTGCGGGCGGAGGCTCCCGGTGGCTGGGCGCCCGCGCTGGTGCGCACCTGGCGCGACGGGGACGCGTGGGTGGAGGACCTGGCCGTGGAGGCGTCCCGGTTCGTGTCCGAGGCGCGCATGGACGCGGTGCTGGCGGTGTTCCGGCGCGCGGAGACGCACCGGGCGGTGGGGGTGCGCATCGACGTGGAGAACGCGCCCATGGCCATGCTGGTGCTGGCCTCGGAGTGGCTGAGCGAGGAGGACGTGGCCGCGGTGCGGCTGTTCGGCCAGCAGGTGTCGTCCGCGCTGGACGCGGCGCGCACCATCCAGCGGCTGAGCGTGCGCGCGACGGCGCTCACCGCGCTGGGACGGCTGGCGTCGCAGGCCGCGTCCGCGCCGCACCCGCGCGCCTTCTTCGGCTCCGGCACGGAAGAAATCTCGGGCCTGCTGGGCAGCGACGCGGTGTGCCTGCTGCTGCCCGCGGACACGCGGCACGAGCCGGGTGAACCCCTGGAGCTGGTCTACGCGCGCGGCCTGTCCGAGGACGCGGTGGCGCGCGTGCGCCGCGCTCGGCTGGGCTCGCTTCCCCGTCCGGGCGGGATGCCGGACGCGGTGCAGGTGCTGGACGCGGAGGCGTGTCCCGCGCCCACGCGCGACGCGCTCCGGGCGCTGGCGTTCCAGACGCTGGTGTCGGTGCCGCTGCGGGTGCGCTCGCGCGGCGTGGGCACGTTGAGCGTGCTGTTCCACGCGCGCCGGAGGCTCACCGCGCTGGAGGTGGAGACGCTCCAGGCCATGGGCACGCACTTCGCGGCGGCCATTGAATCCCACCGGCTGCTGGACGAGGTGCGCGGCCGCGCGGAGGACCTGGCGCTGATGCACGAGGTGGGCAAGGCGCTGGCGGCCACGCTGGAGCTGGACCGGCTGCTGGCCACGGGCGTCACCAGCCTGGCGCGCATCGTGGACGTGCCGGACGCGTACGTGCTGCTGCCGGATGCGCAGGGGGAGCGGCTGGCCATCCGCGCGGCGACGGGCAGCCACCCGGAGCTGTTGGGGCGCGACGTGCCGCTCGACCTGTCGACGAACTCGCTCGCGGCCCAGGTGTTCCGCACGCGCCAGCCGCTCCGGGTGGAGGACGCGAACACGGAGACGCGGCTGAACGATGAGCTGCGCCAGGCCGCGGAGGGCATGGCGTACATGGTGCTGCCGCTCGCCGTGCACGACCAGATGGTGGGCGTGGCGGTGATGGTGGAGACGCGCCGGCCGCGCCGCTTCACGGCCGCGGAGCTGGAGCGGGCGGACGCCATCGCCAACCAGCTGTCGCTGGCGCTGGAGGGCGCGCGGCTGGTGGAGGATTTGAAGCAGAGCTACGCGGAGCTGGCGCGCGCGCAGGAGCAGCTGGTGAACCGCGAGCGGCTGGTCGCGCTGGGCGAGCTGTCCGCGGTGGTGGCCCACGAGGTGCGCAACCCCCTGGGCGCCATCTTCAATTCGGTGGCCACCATCCGCCGCATCATCGGCCCGGAGAGCCCGGCCATCCCGCTGGTGGACATCGTGGGGGAGGAGGCGGACCGGCTCAACCGCATCGTCGCGGACCTGCTCACCTTCGCGCGGCCTCCGTCGCCGCACCTGTATCCGGTGTCGGTGACGCAGCTGCTGGAAGAGGCGGTGGGCAGCGCGCTCGCCGACGTGGGCGGTACCTCGCCGTCTCAGGTGCGGGTGGAGTGGGTGATGGAGGAGGACGTGCCGCCGGTGACCGTGGACGAGCGGCTCATCCGCCAGTGCTTCCTCAACGTGGCGCTCAACGCCGTGCAGGCCATGGGCCCCCAGGGCGGCACGCTGCGCGTGGTGGCGCGCAAGGCGTGGACGGACCGGGCCGGCGTGCAGGTGGAGATCAGCGACACGGGACCGGGCATCCCGGCGGAGCTGCGCGCGCGCGTCTTCGAGCCCTTCTTCACCACCAAGGCACAGGGCACCGGACTGGGGCTCGCCGTGGTGAAGCGCATCATCGATTCACACGTGGGCCAGGTGTCGCTGGACGCGCCGGAGACGGGCAAGGGCACCATCTTCCGCCTCTTCCTGCCGCTGGAGCCGCCGGTGGCGCCGCCCCTGCCCCTGACGGGCGCCTGACTCAGGCGCCGCCGTCGGTGTTCAGGAAGAGCCACATCACGCCGAAGCCCAGGCCGCACGCCAGGGCCACCACCACGAGCATGGCCCAGAAGCGGTACTGGGGCGGGATGGGCCACAGGCCCGCGAGCGGGTTGCCGCCCGCGGCCTTCACGGGCTTCTTCTTGTTGCGCTTCTGCGCGGCGAGCTCGGCTTCGCGGCGCTTCAGCTCCGCCTGCCTGAGCGCCTCGGAGATGTCCATGTCGTAGCCCACGAGCGTTTCGCGCGTCTTGGTCCGCACCTGCATGGGGCGGGTCTCGTGGGGACGTTCGTTGACGACGGGGGCCTGGCGGCGCGGGGCCTCCTTGGGCTGGACGTAGGGGGTCGCCTTCTCGTCCAGGTACGCGGGCATGTTGCCCGTCGTCTGGGACAGGGCCCCGAAGATCTTCGCGGCCTCCAGGGCCTCGGTGGCTTCGCCCGCGCCCTGCGGCGACCAGGGCACCGGCAGCTCGTCCTGGGACATGGGGCGGGTGGCGTCCGGGTACGCTTCGGCGGGCCGGGGCTGCGGGGCGGTACCGGAA
>NZ_RAWE01000406.1 GCF_003611695.1 Corallococcus carmarthensis
CCCCTGTTGACGACTCCCGCCATGCGCAGGACGGCCGTGGCCTACCTGCTGGAAACGACGCCGACGGAGCATCTGGGGCTGCTGCGCAAGCGCCTCCACGACGAGGCGCAGCTGATGCAGCTCGGCGGCTGCGCCGTCTGCTGGGCGCCGCGGTCCTTCGCGGAGGTTTACCACGAGCGCGCCGACGTACCGGCGGGCACGTGCAGTAGCGAGCGGTGCCGCGAACTATGGAGTGAGGCGCGCGGCCGGGAAGCCTTCTGGCGGCAGCAGGTACACGCCGCTGCCCAGGCGGAGGCGGCATCGTGAGCAAGCACAACTGCCGAGGCCTCGTCGTGGACTTGTTCGCCGGCGGCGGGGGCGCCTCTACCGGCATTGAGGCTGCGCTCAGGCGCGATGTGGACGTGGCCATCAACCACAGCGCCACCGCACTCGCGGTGCACGCGGCCAACCACCCACGCACCAAGCACCTCACCGCAGACATCTGGGACGTGCCCCCGCGTGAGGCCACAGGCGGGCGGCCGGTGGACGTGCTCTGGGCGAGCCCGGACTGCACCCACTTCTCCGTGGCGAAGGGTGGGACGCCCCGTGAGAAGGGCATCCGGAGCCTCGCGTGGGTGGTCATCGACTGGGCGCGCGACGTGCGCCCGCGGTGCATCTTCCTGGAGAACGTGGCCGAGTTCCGCACGTGGGGCCCGCTGGGCGCCGACGGGCGCCCGGACAAGGCGCGCATGGGCGAGACGTTCGAGCAGTGGCGCGGCGTGCTGGAACTGCTCGGCTATACCGTGGACTTCCGCGTCCTGGACGCGTCGCTCTACGGCGCCCCCACGAAGAGGCGCCGGCTGTTCCTCGTCGCGCGGTGCGACGGCGAGCCCATCCTCTGGCCGGAGCCGACGCACGGGCCCGGGAAGCTGCCGCTGCGCACCGCTGCGGAGTGCATCGACTGGGGCCTCCCCTGCCCGAGCATCTTCGAGCGAAAGCGCCCGCTCGCGGAGAAGACGCTCTGGCGCATCGCCGAGGGCCTGCGCCGTTTCGTGCTGGAGAACCCGGAGCCCTTCATCGTCGGGTGCGGCGGGCGCGCGGGGCAGACGCCGCCGACGCCGGTTGGTGCTCCGGTGGGCACCATCACCGCGAAGAATGACCGCGCCCTGGTGGTGCCGTCGCTCATCAAGGTCAACCACGGGGGCGAGGCAGCGCGTGGCGAGCCCATCGACGCGCCGCTCTCCACCGTGACGGCGCAGCGCCGCGGACACGCCCTGGTG
Source organism: Corallococcus carmarthensis (assembly GCF_003611695.1). GTDB lineage: Bacteria > Myxococcota > Myxococcia > Myxococcales > Myxococcaceae > Corallococcus > Corallococcus carmarthensis. Next base: position 1,260 of record NZ_RAWE01000406.1, read on the forward strand.
ATGCCGACGCTGGTGCAGACAGGCTATGGCGAGCGGCCCGGGCAGCGTGCGCGCTACCTGGATCTGCATCAGCCGCTGGGTACGGTGGTGGCCGACGGACAGAAGCACGCGCTCGTGTCCGCGTTCCTTGCGAAGCACTACGGCAACGGCGTGGTGGGCGTGCCCTTCGACGGGCGTCCGCTCGACACCGTCACCGCCCAGGACCACCACGCGCTCGCCGCCGCCACGCTGGTGAAGCTCCGCGGGGACTGCTCCGGCGCGGACGCGGAGTCGCCGCTGCCGACCATCACCGGGCAGGGCAACCACGTTGCGGAGGTCCGCGCCTTCCTCACGAGTTACTACGGGGACGACGCCACCTCCGGGCAGCGCGTGGACCGTCCGCTGCGAACCATCACCGCCAAGGCACGGATGGGGCTTGTGACGGTGGCAGGCGTCGAACACCAAATCGTGGACATCGGCATGCGGATGCTGGAGCCGGAGGAACTGCTCCGCGCGCAGTTTGGCCGCTTCGCCGCCACCTACGACATGACTGCGGCGACGTCGAAGGCAGCGAAGGTGCGCCTCATCGGAAACAGCGTTTGCCCCGAGGCGGCCGAGGCGGTGGTGCGCGCGAACCTGGGCGACAGCATTCAGGAGCTGGAGGCCGCATGAGCCACTGCGACGCTCCCATGCGCGTCCCCATCTTCGGGGTCACTGCGCCCCAGCCATGGGCGTGGAGCCTCCAGGTCCGCAACGCGCCCGTCCTCAACCTGCACCGAGCCCCGCCCAGGGACGTGATGGGGGCCTACATCGCGGTTTGCGCAGCGGCGGAGTACGTGCCGGAGCTCAAGGGCTGGATAGCCTCGCCGTCCGGGCCGGGCGTCAGCGCCCCGCCTGCGGACGAGCTGTCGACATGCGCGGTGGTGGCGGTGGCGCGCGTCGCCGCGGTGTCGCTGTGGCCGGACTCCGAGCGGCAGTCCCGCTGGTACGTGGGGCCGGCCGGGGTGTGGCTGGAGGACGTGGTGGCGTTGCCGGAGCCAGTGTCGTGCGAGCCCGGCCCGGCGGACACGCTGTGGGAGGTGCCCGCCCAGGTGCTGGCCCGGGTGCGGCTGGCCTTCGGCTCGCTCGTCGGTGAGGACCAGGCGCGCTGGGAGGCCTACGAGGCCCTCGCAGCACGCAGCGGTGGTCGCGCGCCCGCCTCGCTGAAGGACCGCGTCCTCCGGAAGTGCGCCTGCCGGCGCGCGATGACGCCATGTCGGACGTGCCGCGTGTGGCGTTGCACCGCGCCCGAGTGCCCCCCGCACACCTGCGCCACGGGGGTGTCGCCTTGAGCCGCTGCCGCCTGCCCGCCGTGCGCTGCGAGCACTGCGGGTCCACCCGCCTGGGCGATGCCTTCACCTACGACGGCAAGCCGTCGCCCCACGCGTCGCGCATCGCCTCCGCGGCGGTGCGCGCGAAGTACTCGGGCCCCTGGCCCACCTGCCGCCACGGCATCGCGGCCCTGGCCGACTGCGTGGACAAGCCCATCCCTCCCGCGTGCTACCCCCATCTCATCTCGGACACCACATCATGAGCACTTGCCCCACTCCTCCTGCTCGCCCACGCCGCCAACCCGTGCCGCCTCCGCCCCCGGAGGCGTCTGAGGAGGAGCCCGTGCCCGCCGGCATGGTGCGCCTGCTGTCCGGGCAGCTCGTCACCGAGGAGGACGCGAGCCAGGTGATTCCTGGCGAGCTGCCGCCCGAGGCGCGCTGGCCAGCGCCCACGGACGTCGCGCCCGACGTCGGCCTCCAGTTTCCCAGTGACGAGGCCTGCTCCCACGCTGACGAACTGGAGCGCGTGCGCGCCGAGCTCGCCCGCCGCAATGAGGCGCTGCTCCGCGAACGCGAGTCCCGCCTGCGCGCCGAAGCCGAGCTGTCGGGCTTCGCCCGGGCCGTCGCACTGCTTGTCCCTGCGCTCGCTGTCCCCGGCGTGTCCCGCCTCCCTGTCCCCATGGTTGTCCCCTCTGTCCCCGGGGACAGAGGGGACATGTCCCCGGGGAC
>NZ_RAWE01000407.1 GCF_003611695.1 Corallococcus carmarthensis
CCCCCACGGCGCCCGCCATCCCGGGCGCGGGCAGCGTGGCGCCAGAGGTGCAGCTGTGCCTCCAGCACCTGAAGCCGTCGGAGCGGGACCGGGCCGCGAAGGCGCTGGGGCCGCTGGAGTCCGTGCCGCTCTACCGCGTCCAACTGGAGGTGGAGCCGAAGGAGCGGCGCGTCTGGGGCAAGGTGCAGGTGGAACTGGTGGCGAAGGGCCCCAAGCCCCTGACGGAGCTGTACCTGCGGCTGACGCCCAACACCCGCTCCCGGCAGGTGACGCTCTCCGGCGCGAAGCTCAATGGCAAGGCCGTGGCGCTGGAACTGGGGCCGGAGCCCACGGTGCAGCGCGTGGCCGTGGAGCCGCCCGTGGCCCCGGGCGGCACGGTGTCGTTGGAGGTCGCCGTGAAGGGGACGGTGCCCAAGGCGGCGCCGGGCGCGGAGTCGATGGTGGGCGCGGGCGGGCTGCTGGGCGGCGGCGGGAAGGCCGGCGCGGACGACCACGGGGCCTTCTCCGCCACGGCGGACGTCATCAGCCTGGTGGGCGTGGTGCCGCAGGTGCCCCCGGTGGATGACCAGGGCCAGCCGTGGGCCGGCCCGCAGGGCATGGGGGACCTGGCGCTGTACGAGCCCGCGCATGTGCTGGCCACGCTCACCGTGCCGGCGGGCTGGGCGGCGCACGCCACCGGGACGCCCATGGGCGCGGTGCCCGAGCGCGACGGCCGGGTGCGCTACAGCTTCGCCGCGGCGGCGGTGCGCGACTTCCCGGTGCTGGTGACGCGCGGCTACCAGTCCGCCACCGCGACCGTGAACGGCGTCACGGTGGAGAGCCACTTCGCGGCCCAGGACGCGGCCGTGGGCAAGCGCGTGCTCAAGTACGCGTCGCAGGCGCTGACGGAGTTCGAGAAGCGGCTGGGCCCGCTGCCCTACACCCACTTCCGCGTGGTGCAGGCGCCCTTGAGCGGGGGCGCGGGCGGCATGGAGTTCCCGGGGCTGGTGACGGTGGGGACGTCGCTCTACCGCGCGAAGCAGGACCCCCTGTCGATGCTGTCGGGCATGCCCGGCATGGAGGCCTTCCAGGAGCTGCTGGACGCGCAGGGCGCGAGCATGTTGGCGCAGGTGGGCGCGCAGGTCGGTGAGTCCCTGGAGCGCACGCTGGAGTTCACCGTGGCGCACGAGGTGGCGCACCAGTACTTCGCGGGGCTCGTGGGCTCCGACCCCATCCACGACCCGGTGGTGGACGAGTCACTGGCGCAGTACGCGGCGCTCCTCTACATGGAATGGGCCCACGGCCCGGAGGCCGCCGAGTCCCTGCGCAACGAGGCCCTGGTGATGCCCTACCAGTTCTTCCGGCTGACCGGCGGCGCCGACGGCCGCGCGGACCGGCCCACGGGCGACTTCGACGGGGGCGAGCTGCAGTACGGCGCGCTCGTGTACGGCAAGGCGCCGCTGCTGCACCACGCGTCGCGCAAGCTCGTGGGGGACAGCGCTTTCTTCAAGGCCCTGCGCGCGTACGTGGACACGTACCGCTTCAAGTGGGCGTGCAAGGCGTGCTTCACGCAGGAGCTGGCGAAGGCGAGCCCCACGAACGCGAAGGCGCTGGGGCAGCTGCGCACGCGCTGGTGGGAGGAGGCCCACGGCGACGAGGACCTGGGCGCGGCGGACCTCCAGGGACTGATGGAGGCCATGGGCGGAGACCTGGGCGGCGTGAAGCTGGACGCCCAGACGCAGCAGTTGCTGGAGCAGCTGTTGCCCCAGCTCATGGGGCAGTGAGCCGGACGGCGCTCAGTCGAACAGCGCCTGCACGAACTCGCGCGGCTCGAAGCGGCGCAGGTCGGCGATCTTCTCGCCCACGCCCACCCAGACCACGGGCAGCTTCAGCTCGTCGCAGATGCCGATGATGACGCCGCCCTTGGCGGTGCCGTCCAGCTTGGTGAGCGCGATGGCGCTGACGCCCACGGCCTCGTGGAACTGCTTGGCCTGCTGGATGGCGTTCTGGCCGTTGGTGGAGTCCAGCACGAGCAGGATTTCATGGGGCGCGCCGGGCAGCGCCTTGTCCATCACGCGCTTGACCTTCTTGAGCTCCTCCATGAGCGGGGCCTTGGTGTGCAGCCGGCCCGCGGTGTCCGCGATGATGACGTCGGCGCCTTCCTCTTTGGCCTTCTTCACCGCCTCGAAGATGACGGAGCTCGGGTCGCCGCCGTCCGGGCCCTTCACCAGCTGCGCCCCGGCGCGCTCGGCCCACACGTCCAGCTGCTCCGTGGCGGCGGCGCGGAACGTGTCGCCCGCGGCGAGCACCACCTTCTTGCCCTGGCCGGTGAGCTGCGCGGCCAGCTTGCCGATGGTCGTCGTCTTCCCGGCGCCGTTGACGCCCACCACCATCACCACGTGCGGCGGGCCTCCGCCCTCCAGCGAGCGCGGCACGGGCAGGTCCACCATGCGCGCCACCTCGTCGCGGATGGCGCCCTTGATGCGCTCCGGGTCCTTCAGCTCCGCGCGCTTGAGCTTCTCGCGCGCCACCTCCACCAGGTGGTCCGCCGTCCGCACGCCGATGTCGGCGGTGAAGAGGATCTCCTCCAGCTCCGACAGCACGGACTCGTCCATCGTCCGCTGCCCGCCGAACAGGCCGTTGAGCCGCGCCATGAAGCCCTGGTTGCGCGTGCGGTCCAGCCCCTGCGCCAGGGTGCGTCCGCCCTCCGCCTCCACCTTGGCGCGCGCCGCCGCGGCCTCCGCCTGACGGGCGGCCTCCGCCTGGGCGGCCTCCTGGGCGAGGGCCTCGTCGCGCAGGCGCACCGCTTCGACCTGCTCCCGCTTGCGGCGCTCGCGCGTCTCGTCGTCGACGGCCTTCTTGGCGCGGTACTCGACGCGCTTGGCGTCCTCCTCGCGCTCCTTGAGGGCGCGGACCTCCGCCTCCAGCCGGGCCTTCTCCGCCGGGTCCTTCGCGGCGTGGGCGGCGAACGAGGCCGTCTCGCGCTGACGGCGCAGCTCGTCCATGCGCGCGTGGGCGTCGTCCAGCTCCCGGCGCCGGGCGAGCTCCGCCTCGTTGGGCGGCAGCTCCACGCGCAGTTCGGGGCGCTCCGCGGGCAGCTGGGGGGCCTCCTCCGGCTTCCGGGGGGCCTCCGCCACGCGCTTCTTGCCGAAGAGCTTGCGCGCCGCGACCAGCGCCAGGACGACGAAGACGACCGCGCCGCCAATGCCCACCACCTCGCCGCCGGTGAGCCCGGTGTCCGGCGGGGTCCCCGTGCCCGGCTGCGTCGTCCCGCCGCCGGGAGTGGGGGCG
>NZ_RAWE01000408.1 GCF_003611695.1 Corallococcus carmarthensis
GTCCGGCACGCGGCCAGCCCCACCCCCAGCAACAGCAGTCCCAGCCCCCTCAAGGCGCTTCCAGCGAATGAACGGCTCTCATGCAATGCCATGCGTGTCTTCCCAATCATGAAAGGGATACGCCCGCGGCCGGCCCCGTGGGCTGGAGAAAGTCACTTGGGGGGAGGATTTCCTGACAGCCGATCGCAATGGCAGACGTGCGGGTGCCCTGCCACGGAAGCGGCGCACCACGACACTGCGCTGTCATCTGGACTTCCCCCTCGACTGCGGAGGGACACCCCGGCCTGGCGCCCGCGCGGGGGAGATTACCACGGCGCTCCGCTGAGCATGGATGGCCCCGGGGTGCGGCCTTCAGCGACCCACGCCCATGCGCGTCCACAACTCCAGCAGCGTGCGCAGCACGGACGCATCCGGCACGTCCGCCGCGGGCGGCACGTCCACGCGGATGCCCTGCGCCGCCAGCCGCGTGAACGGGTTGTCCGCGTCTGGCGTCTTCAACGGCACGGAGGGGTCCGCCGGCCGGAAGCCGAACGCCAGCGCCCGGGCCTGCACCGCCGGGCTGCGCAGGAAGGCCACCCACTCCAGCGCGGCCTCGCGCTGTTCGGGCGTCACCCAGTCCGCCTGGAGCACCGCCGCCGGGTGGTCGCTCCACAGCGTCACCGGCGGGTAGTCCACCCTCAACGGCCCCCAGCGTCCCTGCGCGTTGCCCAGCTGCGCGATGGCCAGGCTCTCGTACACCAGCGCCAGGTCGTAGCGGGACGGCCCGTAGCGCACCAGGTCCGTCATGAACGTGCCCGTGGACGGCTCGAAGCGCGTCACGCCCCGCTCCAGCCCCTGGAGCCACGCCTGATAGCCCGGGTCCAGCAGGTCGCCTTCCTTCACGGCCGTGCGCCGGCCCAGGTACTCCAGCGTCGCGGACAGGAGCGCCTGCAGGCCGGAGTTGGACTTCGTGGGGTCCGTGTGGCCCAGCTTCACGAAGCCCCACTCCGGCGGGCCACCCACCGCGGGCCAGCCCCGGTCGCTCGCCACCGCGCGCTGGAGCGTCTTCCACGACAGGGCCGCCCCCCCACCCGCCTTGCGCAACACGTCCATCCGGTCCTGCCAGCCCACGAACACGAGCGGGGTGATCACCAGCGGATGAGGCACAGCCTCGCCCTCGGTGGCGAACAGCGGCCCGTGCGCGGCGTCCGTCGCCCAGTCCGCCGCGAGCATGCGCAGCTCCGCGCTGTCCGCGGGGCTCCACACCGTGGGCTTCTCACGCCCTTCCAGGATGGCCTGCGCCGCCTCCAGCGAGCCCCGCCCCACCAGCGTCACCCGCACGCGCGGATGCGTCCGCTGGAAGTCCGCGAGCGCCGCCTCCACCCACGCCCGCTTCTCCGTGCTGTAGAGGAACGTGATGTCCGTCACGCGCCTTCGCGACGGAAGCGGTGTGGACGTGGACTCCGGCTCGGTCGCCACCGCGCGGGGCGTCTCCGGGGCCGTCAGCAGGTAGAACACCCCCAGGGCCGCGGCCAGCACGCCAATGAGGAGGAGCATCCGGGGCTTCATGTCCCCCCTCGTACCCCGGGTCGCGGTCCCGGAAAGCCCGGCGGTGCTTTTGTCACAACCCTGTCACTCACGACTTCTCCCCCGGCCGCTCCCCTTCCAGGGACTCTCCGGGCGGTTTGTTTGGACCCATAGGGCTGGCAGAATGGGCCGGATGACGACACTGGCACGAAGCATCGCGCTCCTGGGACTGGGAGCGGTGTTCGGGGGCTGCGCGGCGAAGCAGGCCCCTCCCGTCCAGCACTACGCCCTGGGCATGTCCCGGGCGGAGTATCGGGATTACGCGGGCGCGAAGGCGAGTCCCTGTGACGCGGAGCCGCGCTGGTTCCAGGACGAGCTGACCGCGGTGAACGGCCTCCTGGCCCGATTCATCAAGGAGACGGAGCAGGCCCTGGATCCGAAGGCGCTGGAGCACCCGAAGCAGCTGGCGCTCCTGGAGGAGGGGCTGCGCACGCTGCCCCCGGTGCTGAAGGTGCACGAGGCCAACCTCCGGGCGCTGTCGTCCTGCGGCTTCCGGCGCTCGGGCGCGTTCCCGGACCTGGCCCAGCGCGGCGCGGCGCTGCTGACGGAGTCCAAGGAACGGATGGCACTGGGGCCCCAGATTCAGGCGGCCGCGGCGCTGCGCGAGGCCCAGAAGCAGTGGCGCGAGCAGGGCCCGGCGCGCGAGGCGAAGGCGAAGGAGACGTGGTGCCCGAAGCCCTCCAAGGTGGGCCAGCCGGACCTCTACTTCGCGCGGCAGTCGCCGGAGGGGCGCACCGAGTGGTTCTTCTGTGACGGCCACGTCGTGGAGAAGTCCGGCGACGCGGAGCCCGCGCTGCTGAGCCCGGAGGGGCTGTCCAAGGCGGACCGGCGGCGCGTGCAGGCGAAGAAGTACCTGGAGGCGGCGCAGGCCTACCCCGCGGAGGAGATGGACCGCGAGCCCTCGGCCGCCACCCTCCAGAAGCCCGCCGCGTCCGAGAGCGGCAGCGCGACGGGAAGCGAACCGTAGGCCAGCGCGTGACGCGGGGGTCTCCGGCGTCACGCTCCCAGCCGGGCGAGCCGCTTCGACAGGTGCGCGTCGCCGCTCGCGTCCACGCCGCCCACGAAGGCGGCCAGCGAGTGGCCCGCGCCGGACAGGTGGGCCTCCACGTGCGGCTTGAGCACGGCCCAGCGCTTCGTCCACGCATCCTCCGAGCCGTCGCGCAGGTCCGGGCGCTCGCTGAGGAGCGCCGTCACGCGCAGCGCCAGCTCCGGGTCGGAGAGCGTCCGCGCGGCGGCCACGCCCGGAGGCACCGAGCCCGCGGGCGCGGCCTTCCACATCTCCGCCGCGCGCTGGAAGGCGGCCACGTCCACCTGGGACAGGAGCCCCAGCGCGTGGCGCACCGGCAGCCGGCCTTCCGCCTTGGGCCCCACCACGTGCGCCATCAGCGCGGTGAAGGGCGCGGCCAGGGCCGGGTGCGCCGCGGGGTCCACGCCGCCCAGGGCGCGGAGCGCGTGGCGGGCCTTGCGCGACAGCCGCGTCACCTTCCAGCTGGGCCCCTTGAGGCGCGACTGGAGCAGCGTGAGCGCGGACGCGGCGGCGGCCACGGCCTCCGGACCGGGCGTGGCGGGGGCCACGCGGCGCGGCAGCACGAGCGCGGGGGGCGGCGCGGCGGCGGCCTTCGGGGAT
>NZ_RAWE01000409.1 GCF_003611695.1 Corallococcus carmarthensis
GCTGGCAGGTGCTGATGGCCCGCTACTCCGGCCAGGAGGACGTCACCGTCGGCTCCCCCATGGCGGGCCGTACGCGCGGAGAGGTGGAGGGCCTCATCGGCCTCTTCGTCAACGCCCAGGTGCTTCGTACGCGCGTGGCGCCCGACGCCTCCTTCCGCACGCTGCTGCGCCAGGTGCGGGAGACGGTGCTCGGAGCCCAGGAGCACCAGGAGCTTCCCATCGAGCGCCTCGTGGAGGAGTTGAAGCCCGAGCGCATCCCGGGGCGCACTCCTTTCTTCCAGGTGATGCTCACCTACCAGGCCTCCTTCCGCGGCTCCTCCTCCGTCGAGGGCGTCAAGCTGGAGGCCCTCGAGCTCGACACCTTCTCCGCCAAGTTCGACATTACCCTTCAGGTGCTGGAGACGGACGCAGGCCTCAAGGGCTACCTCGAGTACACCACCGACCTCTTCACCCCTTCCACCGCCGCTCGCATGACCGAGCACCTGCGCGTGCTCCTCGAAGGCGCTGTCGCGCAGCCGGATCACCGCGTGTCGTCGCTGCAGTTGCTCGCGGGGGAGGAGCGGCAGCAGGTGCTGGTGGAGTGGAACGCCACGCGCGCGCCGTTCCCCGAAGCGTGCATGCATTCGCTCTTCGAGGCGCAGGTGCATCGTGCGCCCGAGTCGCTGGCCGCGGTCTTCGAGGGGACGCAGTTGACGTACGCGCAACTGGACACGCGCGCCAATCAACTTGCGCACGCTCTTCGCCGTCGCGGCGTGGGCCCCGAGGTCCGGGTTGCGCTCAGTGTCGAGCGTTCCCTCGACGTCGTCATCGGGCTGCTCGGCATCCTGAAGGCCGGTGGCGCCTGGGTGCCGGTCGATCCGCTCCTGCCCCGGGAGCGACTGGCCTTCATGCTGGAGGACAGCGCCGCCCAGGTGCTCGTCACCCAGCAGCCGCTCGTGGACCGCTTCCCTGAAGCGCTGCATCCCCGCGCGCTCTGCCTGGACACCGAGCGCTCCGCTCTCGCCAAGGAGCCGACGGATGCGCCCGTGACGGGCGTGACGCCCGCGAACATGGCGTACCTGCTCTACACCTCGGGCAGCACGGGCACGCCCAAGGGCACGGTAGTGGAACACCGCAGTGTCGCAAACCTCGTCACCCACGAGGCCGTGGCGTACGGCATTGGCCCTGGCAGCCGCGTGCTTCAGTTCGCCAGCCTCAGCTTCGACCTGTCCGTGGAGGAGATCTTCACCACGCTCTGCAACGGCGCCACGCTGGTGCTCGCGCCGCTGGAGAAGTTGATGCCGGGCGCACCGCTGCCCGTGCTGCTGCGCGAGCAGCACCTCTCCGTCGTCAGCCTCACCCCTGCTGCGTTGGCGGCCACGTCCTCCGAGGGACTGCCGGAAGTGCGCACCGTCATCTCCGGCGGTGAAGCCCTTCCCGCGGATGTCGTCGCGCGTTGGGCTCCGGGCCGGCGCCTGCTCAACACCTACGGCCCCACTGAAGCCACCGTCATCGCCACGTTCGGCGAGGTGGTCGCGGATGGAAACGTGCCGGCCATCGGCAAGCCGCTGGCGAACGTGCGCGTCTACGTGTTGGACCCGCACGGGCAGCCGGTGCCCGTGGGCGTGCGCGGTGAACTGCACATCGGTGGCGTGGGCGTCGCGCGTGGGTATGCAGGACGGCCTGGCCTCACCGCCGAGCGTTTCATCCCAGACGCGTTCTCCTCCACTCCAGGCGCCTGCCTCTACCGCACGGGCGACGTGGTGCGCTGGCGCGCGGACGGCCAGCTGGACTTCGTCGGGCGCATCGACGCCCAGGTGAAGGTGCGCGGCTTCCGCATCGAGTTGGGCGAAGTCGAAAACGCCCTGCGTGCCGCCCCCGCCGTGAAGGACGCCGTCGTCCTCGCCCGTGAGGATTCTCCGGGCGACAGGCGCCTCGTCGCCTACGTCGTGGGTGAAGCCCTCGACGTCACGGCTCTCCGTGCCCACCTCAAACAGCACCTGCCCGAGTACATGGTACCCGCCGCCTTCGTCTCCCTGGAGACGCTGCCGCTGACGTCCAACGGCAAGGTGGACCGCAAGGCCCTCCCTGCTCCGGACGCGAGCACGCTTCGGGCCTCGCACGCCTACGAAGCACCCGCGACGCCGCTGGAGGAGAAGCTCGCGGCCCTTTGGAGCGAAGTGCTGCGCGTGCCCACCGTGGGCCGTACGGACAACTTCTTCGAGTTGGGTGGCCACTCCCTGCTCGCCACCCAGCTGGTGGCCCGCGTGCGCGCCGCGCTCGACGTGGAGCTGCCCCTCCGCGCCCTCTTCGAGGCCCCCACCATCGCCGCCCTCGCCGAGAGGTTGCAGCAAGCATCCACCACCACGCGTCTGCCGCCGCTGACGCGGACGCGCACCGAAGGCCCTCAGCCGCTCTCCTTCGCACAGCAACGCCTCTGGTTCCTGGACCAACTGGCACCGGACGACGCGTCCTACAACCTCCCCGTCACACTGCGCCTGTTGGGGCACCTGGACGTGGAGGCCCTGCGCCGGGCCTTCGAGGCGCTGGTGGCAAGGCATGAAGCCCTGCGCACCACCTTCTTCGAAGAGGAGGGCCAGCCCTTCCAGCGCATCCATGCCCCGGCTTCCTGGGCGCTCCCGGTGGAGGACCTCTCCGGGGTGGAAGAGTCCTCGCGCGACGCCGAGACGCTGCGGCTTGCCACCCGCGAGGCCCGGCAGCCCTTCCACCTCGGCCACGGTCCGCTGCTGCGCACCTTCCTCCTCAAGCTCTCCGCGGACTCCCACGTCCTCCTCGTGACGATGCACCACATCGTCTCCGACGGCTGGTCCATGGGCGTCCTCATCCGCGAGTTGGCGAGCCTCTACGAATCCTTCAGTGGCGGCCGCGCGCCCTCGCTCCCGCCACTGCCGGTGCAGTACGCGGACTTCGCCCTCTGGCAGCGCCAGTGGCTGCAAGGGGAGACGCTCGACGCGCAGCTCGGCTACTGGAAGCGTCAGTTGGCCGGTGCGCCTTCCGCACTGGAGCTGCCCACGGACCGCCCGCGTCCTCCCGTGCAGTCCCGTCGCGGTGCCACCGTGCCCGTGCACTTCCCTTCGGAGCTGACGGACTCCCTGCGCAGCCTCGCCCAGCGTGAAGGCGCCACGC
>NZ_RAWE01000040.1 GCF_003611695.1 Corallococcus carmarthensis
CTCCCAACCCCGAGTCCTCGACGCCCGTGGACTAAGCAAGGCGCATGCCTGAGCATTCAGAGGCACTTCAGGGCGAGGAAGCCGACAAGCCCCCGGGAAGGACTGGAGTTTCTCCAGGGTGATCCGGAGGTGATCCGGTCAACGCTTCAGGGCGAGGCTTCGGAGGTGGGGAGCTGGGCGAGCAGGCGCTTCGCCAGTTCGTGATTGGGGTTGAGCGCCAGCAGCTCGTTCAGCAGCGTCCGGGCCGTGTCCGGGTCGTTCTGCCGGAGCGCCAGGCGGGCCCCCAGCACATAGGCGCGCCGGTAGGTGACATCCTGGCCGCGCAGCGTCCCCAGCTCGTCGGAGATGGTCTTGAGCGTGGTCGCGGGCGAGCCGGAGTTGAGGGCGAACTCGGCACGGGCGAGGACGCTCCAGGACGGAGGGATCTCCACCTGGCGCAGGCGTTCCGCGAGGCCCAGGGCATCGGAGGCACCGGTCACCGCGGCGTAGAGGGCCTGGGCCTTGAGGCGCGCGGCGACGGTGGCGGCGGGCTCCACGTCCGGAGCGACGCGGAGGGCTTCGATCAGCGTATCGAGCGCCTTGCGCCGCTCGGCGATGTCGGTGCGCAGCGGCCGCATCTGGCCCTCGAGCTCGCCCATGTCCGAGCGGAGCGCACGCGCCTGGGCCATCCATTCCGGCGACGACTTCGCGGCGGTGACCTCTTCAACCTGCCGCTTGAGCTGAGTCGCCTGGATTCGAAGCAGGTCGAGCTCCGCGTGCAGGTCCGCCAGTTGGAGGGTGTAGGCCACGGCCAGCTCGGCCTGGGCCTCGGCGTACTTCGGGTGGGCGGTGGCCAGGTCCTTGAGGCTCTGGATGGCCTGTTCGCGCGTAGGAGCATCATCGCGGCGCAGGCTCATCACGGCCGCTTCCTTCTTCGACACGGCCTCCACGGGCATGGCGGCGTTGCGGTCGCGGAAGGCGGGATACGCCAGGTACCCGGCCAGGGCGATGCCCGCGAGCACCGCGAGCACGAGGAGCACCTGGCTCACCGCCGAGGAGCGCCGCGCGCCATCCTCGATGGTCAAGGAGCCGGTGCGGGAGGAGGCACCGAGCAGTTCTGGAGGCAGATCGCCGGAGGGCTTCCGGGGAGGAAGGGGCCGGTCCAGGCCGCCCCCGAGCAGCGACGCGCCGGAAGACGCCGCGGCGGGCTTGGAGGGCTCGGTGCGGGCGAAGGGCGCGTCGTCGTCAGAAAGGGAGACAGTCGCGGTCGGAGCGGAGGCCGCCCAGGGCACGTCGCTGTGGCCATCCGGAACGAGCTTGGGACGTGAGCCGCCAGCCGCCGACCAGGGAGGATCCGAGGGGTCGCCCGAAGGCGAGATGTTCTCGAAGGACCGGGGGGCCGCACGGAGCGCGGAGGGCTCAGAAGGGCCCGACACCGCACCGAACGCCTGCGTGGAACCACTGGCCTCGACCGGGCCCGGCACCGCGCCGAACGCGCGGGTGGAACCGACCGCTTCGGCCACCGGCGAACCCGAAGGGCCCGGCACCGCGCCGAACGCTCGCGTCGCTCCACTGCCCGCATCGGCAGCACCAGGAGCCGCGGGGCCCGGCACCGCGCCGAACGCACGCGTCGCTCCACTGCTCGCGTCGGCAGCACCGGGAGCCGCAGGGCCCGGCACCGCGCCGAACGCACGCGTCGCTCCCCCACCCTCTGCCGCGGGCCCGCGCGATGAAGAGCCAGGCTCCGAGAGACGGAACGAACCCGAGGACGACGCGTTGACAGCGCCGAACGCGCGCGTTGTCGCGCCAGGCGCAGGCACCTGGCCCGCTGACGCCACGGGAGGCCCCCCTACTCCAGGCCCCACTGCCCCGAAGGCACGCGTCGCGCCCATCGCCGCGGGAGGCTGTGCCCCAGACGCCGCGGGAGGCGGCGACGCGACCGGCGCGATGGACGGAGGCGGAGGAATCACGCCGGACGAAGACAAGGCTCCCGAAGCCGGCGTCGGCTGCGGAACGAAGGACCCCGAAGCCGTGGTCGAACCCGCGAACAGGTTCGTGGACTTCAGGCCGGCGCTGCTGTCACCGCCGAAGATCTGCGTGGACGACTGCGTGCCCGTCCGGTCGCCGCCACCCGCGGGAGGAATCTTCGGCGCGGGAGCCATGACCCCGGTGGGCGAAGCCATGAACACGTGGCCACACCGCGTGCACTGCACCGAAGCGCCGCCAGGCGGCAGGAGTCGGGCATCCAGCACGTACTGCATCGAGCATTGCGGGCAGGCGATCTGCACCGGCCGTGCTTACCACACGCTCCCAGTGGCCGCCGCCGCGTCCAGCACGGTGGCTGCCCGGAGGGTCTCCAACTTGGCAGCACCCACGCCGGGCACCGCGTCCACGTCTTCCCAGCTCGCGAACCGGCCCTGCTCCTCGCGGGCGGACACCAGCCGTTTGGCCAGATCGCGGCCCACACCGGGCAACAGGGCCAGCTCGGACTCGGAGGCCGCGTTCAGGTCCAGCTTGAGTCCCAGCGCGAGCGCCTGAGCCCCCGTGGGCACCGTCCCCGCGCCGCAGGTGGCCAAGCCCGACGGGTCCAGCCGCACGGCCTCCGGCGGGCAGTCGAGCGAGGGCCGCGAATCCGGCCACCGCGCCCGGGCCGTGAAGCCCAGGGCGAGCAGCCCCAGCGACAGCGCCGCGAGCGCGGACGTGCGCCCGAACCGCCTCAGGCCTTCTGCCCCTTCAGCGCGTCCACTTCCGACACGGTGGGCGTGGCCGTCACGGGGGGCGGCGCGTCCAGCCCGAAGGCCGTGTGCAGCGCGCGCACCGCCAGCTCCGTGTACTTCGTGTGGATCACGCAGGACGTCTTGATCTCCGACGTGGAGATGAGCTGGATGTTGATGCCCTCCTGGGAGAGCGTCTGGAACATCCGAGCCGCGACGCCCGAGTGGTTGCGCATGCCCACGCCGACGATGGACACCTTGGCGATGGTGTCATCGACCTCGACGCCCGTCGCGCCCACTTCCTGCGCGGCCAGCTTCACGACCTCGTGGGCCTTGGCGAAGTCAGACTTGGCGACGGTGAAGGTGACGTCGGTGCGCCCCTCGCGGGACAGGTTCTGCACGATGAGATCCACCACGATGTGCTTCGCGTCGAGCGCTCCGAAGAGCTTCGCCGCGGCGCCCGGCTGATCCGGCACGCCCACCACGGTGATCTTCGCCTCGTTCCGGTCGTACGCGACCCCTCGAACCAGCACGTCCTCCATGGATGCGTCCTCCTCGCAGACGAGCGTGCCCGGATCCTCGGTGAAGGAAGACTTCACCCACAGGGGCACCTTGTACTTCATGGCGAATTCGACCGAGCGGATCTGCAACACCTTGGCGCCCAGGCTGGCCAGCTCCAGCATCTCCTCGTAGGTGATGCGGTCCAGCTTCTTCGCGGCCGGGCACACGTTGGGGTCGGTGGTGTAGACGCCGTCGACGTCCGTATAGATTTCACACGCGTCGGCCTTGAGCGCAGCGGCCAGCGCGACGCCCGTGGTGTCGGACCCGCCGCGTCCCAGCGTGGTGACGCTGCCCGTCTCGTCCACGCCCTGGAAGCCGGCGACGACGACGATCTTCCCCTGCTTCAGCGCGGCGCGGATCGGCTCCGCGTCGATGCTCTTGATGCGCGCCTTGGAGAAGGTGCTGTCGGTGACGATGCGCACCTGGTGGCCGAGGAAGCTGACGGCCTTGCCGCCCTGCGCCTGGATGGCCATGGCGACGAGCCCGATGGACACCTGTTCGCCGGTGGCGACGACGACATCCTGTTCGCGCTCGTCGGGCCGGTCGGTGATCTGCGCCACCAGTTTGAGCAGGCGGTTGGTCTCACCGGACATGGCGGACACAACCACCACGACGTCATGGCCGGCCTTCTGGGCGGCGAGGCAGCGACGCGCGACGTTCTTCATGCGCTCGGTGTCACCCACCGAGGTACCGCCGTACTTCTGGACGATGAGGGCCACGGGGCTCACGACCTCCCTGCACGGACGGGCGCACGCTATATGGGCGCCGGGGCCCGGGTGTAAAGGGCCTCAACCCTCCCTGCCGCGAATCCGCTAGCGTTCGTGGCCCAACGACTTCAAGCCGCATTCCCGGAGTACCCAGACATGTCCCGCCCCCGCCTCCTCATCGATGGTGACACCCTGAAGCTGGAGGAGATCCTCCAGGTCTCCCGCCACGAAGTCACGGTGGAGCTCGCCCCCGAAGCCGCGAAGCGGGTGCAGGCCTCCCGGACGTTGGTGGACCGGGTGGCCGCAGGGGACACGCCCTCGTACGGCATCAACACGGGTTTCGGCACGCTGGCGGAGGTGCGAATCGACCGGAAGGACCTGCGCGACCTGCAGCGCAACCTCATCCTGTCGCACGCATGTGGCGTGGGGAATCCCCTGCCCCTGCCGGAAGCGCGGGTGCTGCTGCTGCTGCGGTGCAACGTGCTGGCGAAGGGCTTCAGCGGCATCCGGATGGAGACGCTGGGGTTGGCCATCGACATGCTGAACCGGGACGTGGTGCCGGTGGTCCCCGAGCGCGGAAGCGTGGGCGCCTCCGGAGACCTGGCCCCGCTGGCGCACCTGGCGCTGGTATTGATTGGCGAGGGCGAGGCGTTCTTTGAGGGCGTGCGGATGCCGTCGAAGCAGGCGCTGGAGAAGGCGGGCCTGAAGCCGGTGGTGCTGGAGGCGAAGGAAGGCCTGACGCTGATCAACGGCACGCAGGCGATGTGCGCGGTGGGCACGCTGACGCAGCTGCGAGCGGAGCTGCTGGCGGACGTGGCGGACATCGCGGGAGCGATGACAGTGGAGGGCCTGTTGGGCAGCCACAAGCCGTTCCTGCCGGAGATCCACGCGGTGCGTCCGCACGCGGGCCAGAAGGCGGTGGCGGACCACCTGCGCCGGATTCTGAAGGGCAGCGAGCTGGTGGAGACGCACGTCAACTGCAGCAAGGTGCAGGATCCGTACAGCCTCCGGTGCATCCCGCAGGTGCACGGCTCCGCGCGAGAGGGATTGGCGTTCGCGCGTCGCATCCTGGAGGTGGAGGTGAACAGCGGGACGGACAACCCGCTGGTGTTCGCGGACACGGAGAGCATCATCTCCGGAGGCAACTTCCACGGTCAGCCCATCTCGCTGGCGATGGACGTGGTGGCCATGTCGCTGACGCAGCTGTCGAGCATCAGCGAGCGCCGGGTGGAGCAGATGGTGAACCCGAGCCTGTCGGGTCTGCCCGCGTTCCTGGCGAAGAACTCAGGGTTGAACTCCGGGTTCATGATTGCGCAGGTGACGGCGGCGGCCCTGGTGGCGGAGTCGCGCATCTTGAGCCACCCGGCCTCCGTGGACTCCATCCCCTCCTCCGCAGGCCGCGAGGACCACGTGTCCATGGGCATGACGGCGGCGCTGAAGGGCCGTCAGGTGTCGGAGTTCGCGCGTTCGTGTCTGGCGATTGAGGTGTTGGTCGCGGCGCAGGCGCTGGACTTCCGGCAGCCCGTGAAGCCCGGCAAGGGCGTCCTGGCGGCGTACGAACTGGTGCGCAGCAAGGTTCCGCACATGGACCGGGACCGCGAGCTACATCACGACATCACGGCGGTCACTGCGCTGGTGGAGTCCGGGGCAATTCGTGAGGCAGTGCGGTCCGCGACCGCCTAGCTGTCGCTTTGTATGTCCACTCATCAGCGATGGTTTGGAATCGTTAATGAACTTGAAGGGCTGGCCATCCATGGACCAGCCCTTTTCGCAGTGAGCAATCATACATCTGCAAACCAATTTGAACCCGATTTGCTCGGCCATGTCGTCTTGGCGGCCACAATGACGGCCACCGAAGCGCCACCGCCAACCCTGCACTCAGTGGCAAGCGCCAACCATTTCACACGCACACCCAACCAACGCCGCTTTCACAATCAGCAAGCACACAACGCATCCCGGCGCGCCCAGCGCGCAAAATCCAAAACAAGCCACCGACAGCACGCAACAAGAAATGACACAAGCGCACCCGCCACCCAAAACATGAACAGCATCCTATATCCACGCGACCATCTACAGGAAGCCCTAAAACTGCGTGCTCCGACGTGGCTTAAGCAACCAGACCTAGTCAAAGCACTGGGTGACATTCTCGATCTCCTGTTCTTCGCAAGCCTCTCGACAGAAGAAGGTGAGTCTATTCGCGTTCAGGTAGCAATACCGACCGGACACACAATAGAAGACATCTTCGACACTTCGGAATTTCGAGACCCTGGCGAACCACCCCAGCATGCATGGCTGCCGATTCCGATTATCCCACAGCCATTAAACATTGACACGCTCATCAAATTATCAATGGCGACCTCTTTTGGACGCACATCGCTTGTCATCACTCCCGACGAGAGCGCAGGCCTACAGATAACAGGGATTGCCCGGCGCAATCCGAAAACCAATGGAGGGGACGCATTACGCATCTCAGCATCCGCTCCAGGCGCGCTCTCGCTAGTCTTTGGCGATACAGAAATAATGAGGTACGAACGTGGACAGCTAGCCAACCCAGCCCCCAATATATTTTACACAGACGGACTCGTTCGCCAAGCGATCCGCAGCTCCCTAAAAAACCTACTTGCCGACGTAAAAGATCAAATTCTTATGCCTGGCTATATTGGAGATCGAGTATTCGATCGCTTGGTCCGAGGCATGAGCGCGACGGGCCGCGGAGGGCTTATTCTGGTGCACCCCCAGACCGCATTAGACCATGACACAGAGCCACCTAAGTATGGACTTTCCGATCCGAATATTCTCGCCTCGAAGATCCATTCGTATTTTGGGACCAGCAAAACATGGCTCAACACTGTCTTTCGCGAAGAAGACGAAGAATCCAGCGAAGAGAGAGCCCGAGCGCACAATGAACGCGTGCTGGCTGAATCCATTGTGGATGAAATCACCGATGACGTCTCCCGCCTTACCGCAATGGATGGTGCCCTTCTCCTTGGTCCCGACTTGCAGATTTTCGGCGCCGGCTTCAAAGTTTCAAAATCCTACACATTTCCACTTTACGAGGTTTTTGACGTAACCGGCCAATCCGTCGCACCCGAGGCATATTCGCTAGACACACACGGAACGCGACACAGGGCAGCAGCAGCCTTTGTTACCGCAACAGGAGGCCTTGCCTTTATCGCGTCGCAGGATGGCCCTCTAAAGTGCCTCCTCAATGATGGCAATAGAATTCTCTTCTGGAAAATTCGGTTCCCTGACGCGTAGCACATGCATTTGAATTTGTGAATACTGCTCACTAGAGCCGGTTTCAGATTTGAGCCAGCAGGCATGGAGCGAAGACCGGGCGGCAGATCGACCTGGAGAGGATGGCAATATTCGAAGCTGACCGGTAGCCCTGACGAATGAACAGTCCGACTGAGCCGACACATCCCGCGCGGAAGTTGAGGCGAGAGGATCGGCCTGGGCGCACGCCCACACCCTCTCGGCGGTTTGTGACGGCATTCTGTGGGTCCTGCGAACCGGTGCGCAGGGAAGCGAGCTGCTGCGGGAGAAGTAGCCGCCTTCCAAGACGGCCCACACTGACTCCAGTGCTGGGTGCGGGATGGCACCTTCGCGCGGTCCTGCGGGCCTTGTCAAAGGCAGCACAGACTGTTGCGACGAACGACGGAACGAGCGGCGCATACTGCATTGCCTCCCCGCGCGTCTCGACGACACTTGTCGGCCATCCACTTGAGCAACCGGCGGATAGAGGACGTAAAACCCTTCGCCTTCACCGACTCAATCTTGGGCCTTCCGATCAGCAACACAAACACAAACACGGCACCACCCCAAAGACCCGGCAACTACACACTTCACACTGAAATCAACACTAATTGCCGAATAGCCACATGCTGGCGTTCAACCTCCCAAGCGCGCACGGAGACCCTACCAATAATTATAAAAACCAAAAAATCATGCTCGAACACAACCCTCAATGCAATCTGACGCCAGTTTTCAAGATCGACAGTCGAAGGGATGGGGTGATCTTCGGGGTGAGAGTGCCATTCACCCAAATAGTTCAGTGTACCATTGGAAGACGCCCACGCCTCATCGACTAGTCGCTGCGCAGGCAATTTGCTCCGCATGAACCTGAACCTAGCCTGAACGTCACTACTGCTTGGCTCTCCTACTTGATCAACTATCACATTCTCCGAATCGACTATTCTTCGACCGAGTAAAATTCCTCCCGCCTCATGGTCGCGCTCTTTCATCTGCCGGTATCGGCTCAATAACTGAAAGGCGCGCTCCGCAATGGCAACTTGACCTCCATTCGGGCGGCGAAACACAAGCGATGTCACCGTCTACACCTCGGGCACCCAGCATGCTGAGTCACCTCGGCACGCCCGCCTGGGGACATCTGGCGTGCGCGCGAGGAGAGGACAAATTTAGCGGATTGCTGTTCCAAGTTTGGCTCAAACCAAGAAACCAAAATTGACCCACCCATCTCACCCGCAAGGACTCGAATTGAAACACGAGCAGCTTCAATAGCAGCACGCTGCGCATCCAGAGAACCAAAGGGCGTGAAAGTACCAGCACATCCCCCAATCGCGGCAGTGAAGCTTTGTCCTGGCTCATAAAGCGACGCCTTACAATGGAGCCCATAGGCGTCATCCTCGACATACAAGCACCCAAGACAGCCAGCCTTGGATTTTCCATCCACAAGCACGTGACCAGCCACCCCATGGGCCTCCAACCAAACATGAACAAGGCGAGTCTTTTGCCTCACCAACTCGCTCATCCGAAGCTCAAATGAATGGTCGCCAGTCGCAAAAATCACCACATCGTGCTGCTGAATAAGCTCAGGATCTTTTTCAATGGCATCTTCGAAGCGGAACGCATGCGTTTCGATGGCGACATGCGGAAGCCGGGACTGAACAAATGCCTTGAGCGCTTCAACTTTTTGACGGCCGACATAGGCGAGTCCGAGGACATGGCGCATGGCATTTTCAGACCTCAAGTAATCATCATCCACAAGGGTCAAGTGGCCAATTCCAGAATCAACCAAGCACATCGCCAGGTAGCCACCAACTGCGCCACAACCCACAACAAGAACTCGCTTTTGCCTGTAGTTCGCCATTGAGCCGGTCCTGGCTGCCAAGAACTCAGCATCACCTCGTTGAACATCCAATCGCTCCGCCTTCTTCCTCCCATTACATCCAATTGCGATGCCGAGCGGCACCCTACCTAGCCTAAACCCATTAGACGACAAACCCGACTTCAATCGCAGCGCAAAAACAGCATCACTTTGACCATCATTAAAAGAGAATGAAAACAAAAACGTCAACCGCGTCTGCCCGCCAATCAGCCAACGCTCAACCATGGCGCGAGTGGCCCCATCCAGATGTTCGCGAATCAACACACCAACATAGCGAAGATTCGTCTCCATTTCGAACGGAGGGGGTGTAACGGGCGAATTCAGCCGAATAAACCAAGCTGGCTCTACAGCGCCAATCCGAAGCCCAATACGCTCAGCAGCACCACGCAACACGTCGGCCGACTCATCAACCACAAATGCAATTCCAGCTCGCCTGTCTGTCAATTCCGCAACTGCGATCCTCCTGGAACTGCGTCTAGACTCACAGAACGCAAGAACGGTGCGACCAGCAGCTGAAGCCCAATACGCATTAAACTCTTGCTGAAGGTCTCCAGCATTCTCGCCCTGCAGACCTTCAATCAAAGTCCTTCGTGCACGACAGAGCGTTTCCCGCACAAGCGAAGCCGGACGCGTTGCATCGAGAAGCAATCCATTGCTCGCAGCAACACACACCTTTCCATCCCTTTCGACATGAGGGATTTGCTTTCTGAGCTTTGCTCGATCCACCCTTACTATTGGAAGAGCATAGGGAAATCCACGCGGCAAAGAAAGGCGGACTGCAGTAGCGGCACCGCCGATGTCGAGCCCGCCTTCCCACGTAAGCGACTGAGTCGTGGGTTGGAAACCCAACGTTTCCAACTCAGCCTCCGCCTCGGCAAAGGCTGAGTCCACATCAACTCGTCTCATGCAGATGAACTCGAGGTGATAATTGCCGGAGCCTGGGTCTTCTTGCCAGTCGCATCTGGTGGCGGCACCGGGAAATCGTCACCGAATATCGGAACCAGCAACTCACAGGCTTTCGTTGGATCAACCTCTCGTTCCGATGCCTCAAGCGCATTCTTCATCACCCGAAAGCGCTCGATAAGCGCCTCCATATGCTCATCGCTCAACTTGGCAAACATGTCTTCATATTCAGGTGACGGCTTTTTCGCCACCACCCGTGTCTGCCCAGTTACAAATGAGGCAATCCCCATTAGGGCGGCTCGATCATCCGGCTTGCCATCCCAACTCATCGTCTTTGCGAGTTGAGCAATCGAGAGCAAAGTAAATGCAAGTCCCGAAGGCTTTGCCTCGGACTCCTCCGGCAATTGAACATCATCCCAGCGTTTCAGACATCTAATCACTCGCCGAAGCTGAGTGGTTTGAGTACTTCCTTCGGTATCTACAAAAGTATCTTGGGCATCATCCACATATTTAAGGAGTTTCGGTGGGTCGGCGGCGATCCAACCCTTGGATGAGTGCGCGAGTCGAAACTGCTCAGCCTCGGCGTCGTCCGTCCACCACGCATACGGCACAAGATCAACGTGGAAGCCCTTAGCGTATCCAACGCGAATACATGGGCCTTTGGATTCGACGTTATCCGTATGGCTCTTGACTGCCTCAAAAACCCATTCACGAACCGTAGTCGCATCATACTCTTCCGCATTGAATTTGAACCGCATCCCGACGTCGATGTCGTATTCCTTTTCTCCAATAGGCTTCACGCCAGTGCGCATGATGTAGCTACCCTGCATCAATCGCAGGAAAGAAGGCCGCTTTGCCTCAGAGAGCGACTTTTCAATTTTCCCAAGAATGATGTCGCGCTTGTCGCGGAGTTCTTTGTTGGTTTCATAATCAGTGCGAATGGTCTCGTGAAAGCCTTCAAATTGCTTTTGGATATTCGCCATGACTATTGCCCTCGCGTACTCAATAAAAACTTCACTCGCCCCCGGAACTCGTTCTGCGAAGCTGCTGTCGTTCCGATTGAGATGAGATCCTGGGTTGCCCCAGCATCGGCAACATCCAGTCCAAGGTGTGGATAGGTTGGCAGGTCAGAACGAATGTATGCTCCGACCCTTTCGTCGCTGTCCCCTGCTCCGAGCCCTAGCATTACGCGTGTAACTGCCGAATGCGTAAGCTTCATAGCTGAACCAATAAACAACTCGGCCAAACTAGGTCCCCAACCAAAGATTCCTCGGCTCAACCTATAGCGCTCAAGACGACTGGGTGGCCTGGTGCGTTCTGCAGTGCTACGTGGGTCGCGGGGCGTAGAGATTGACAAAATCTGAAGCTCTGAAGGACGGCGCCCAAGGTATCCAACGCCCTCTGTGAATGCGAGCAGAGTCGGATTGTTCGCATACACCCCTCCGTCAATAAACTGCTCAACGGCACCGGAAGTAGGTGATGCGATGGTAGCAATCGGGAGATACGTCGGCGCTGCGGAAGTTGCGAGAGCGATGTCACGAACACGGTAGCCGCTATCTCGCGTCAGTTCCGAGGAGTGGTCGGTTTTGAAAATACGCGGTGTTCCACTGGTAAGACAGAAGGCGGGAACAACCACGTACTTTCCACGTGCTTTTATGTCCCCCAACGTTGCATCACCGAAAGCCCCCAAGAGGGCCTCTTTTAATTTAGCATTAGAGTAGCGAGCAAAGAGCAATCCACGCAAAGCACGTAGGGCGCGCGAACCAGGGAACTTATTGCTGAACACCTCTGTGCCCAAGCGCTTGTAGAGGTCGACGATTTCCGAAGCCGATTTTCCGTGAGCAAGAGCTAGAGCAATGATCCCACCTGTGCTCGTGCCGCAAAAGAGATCGAATTCGTCGGCGATCTTGATAGCGAAGTGGCGCTCAAGTTCGGCCAGGAAGCTGGCCGTAGCGAGCCCGAGGTAGCCACCTCCGTCAAGGCAGATTGTGCGTAGTGGTTTCGATGACGGTACGTTTAACGCGCTGCCGTTGGAATTTAGCCCCATTTCAGCGAAACAGTAGTGGAGCTGCTCGGCGTGATCAAGATCGAACGTTCGGGGAAAAAGGACACCGTCGCATTGGGACCTGTGTCGTTTGAAGCGAATGTGGCCAGATGATGATGTCAAGCGCGAGCTGAAGGTTCGACTTGTGTGGGACTTCACGCCTCTCCCATCTGACCAGCGGTACCATCAGCAGTTGAGCCAGTAATATCTTCGATTGCCAACCCGTCGTAGCTAAGAGCTTATTTCGGTAGGAGCGAGTGGAACCACGTGATGATGCCCAGCGCGAAGTGCAGCATCGCGACGTAGGTGTCCTCTCGCTTCTCCCAGCGCACCAGTAATCGGCGGAAGCGGTTGAGCCAGGAGTGGGTCCGCTCCACCATCCAGCGAGGCGAAGGACGTCGCCGCCGAGACAGCTTGGGGCTTCGCGGTCCGCCTCGTTTGGGAGCTTTGAGCGTGAGGCCATACTCCTGGGCCAGTTCACGCACGGGCCTGAAGGCATACCCCAGGTCGACGCACAGCGTTTGCCTACGGCTCCGACTCGGCAAAGGACGTCGGACCGGAATGGACTCAAGCGTGGCTCGCGCCAGCTTGAAGTCGTTCGTGTTGGCGCCAGCGACCACGAGGCCGAGGGGGACGCCACGCGAGTCGGTCAGCAGGCTTCTCTTGGTGCCCCGCTTCGCTCTGTCCGTGGGGTTGGGGCCGGTTTTTTCCCCCACCCAGCGGCGCCTTGCCCTGGGTTCCATCCAACGCGAGCCATCTCCAATCAATTCTGGCCAGGCCGTAGTAGGCCAGAAGCCCCTGGCGCCAGAATTCGCGGAAGACGCCCGCGGCCAACCACTCCCGGAAGCGTCGATAGGCGGACGACGGATGGCACAAGCCGGTGGCCTTCAGCGCGCCCCACTGCATGCCCGTGCGCAACACCAGGAGGATTCCATCCAGGGCCTGCCTGTCGGGCACGCGGGGATTGTGACAGCCCAGCGGGTGCTCCGGCCGAGCCGGCAGGAGCGGCTTGATGCGCCGCCACAACTCGTCTGGCACCCGCCAGCCGTCGTCCTTCTTCACGACCCCCATGGGCTCGTCCTCCTGCCTCTTCAACCCAGCAGGTGGCCAGCCTTCTTCCCTACCGAAATAGGCTCTAATCCTACAGCTGTAGTTTGAATCTCGTCTCCCGGGCTCTGTAATGGCACTGCATGGCGACGGCTTGGTGGTGGCGTCGCCAGCGACTCCACGCCAGGACATGCGCCAGTGGAGTCACCGCACGTTGCAGAAGCGCTACCAGGAGCCCCCGCACTTCCTGGACGGAGTAGCGGACAAGGGCAGTCAGTGAAGGCCGCGCCGGGCGAGAAACGCGCGCATGGGGTTTCTTCGCGACGGCAGGCCAAGGGATTTTGGGGGCAGGCCCTCCTGGGGTTGCAGGTTCGCCATGGCACGTGCGGCGGCCAGGAGGACATGGGCCACGAGGCACAGCGTCATGTGCCGGTGCCAGGCCGTCCAGGTGCGTACCTCGTAGTCCGCCAGGCCCACTTCTCCCTTGGCAGATTCGAAGTCCTCCTCCACGGCCCACCGACTGCCTGCGGCCTGCACCAGCGACGCCAGCGAGGCATTGCGCCGGGCATGAGCGATGTAGAAAGCCACCTTGCCGTCCGCGAGGCTTCGGCGAAAGAGTAGCCAGCGTGACAGTCCCAGGTGCCGGTTGAGCCGCATGCGAGCCCAGTCGTAGAGACGCAGGCCCTTGGTGCCTGTGCCTGCGGAGAGACGTACCCAGGCTTCCGGACGCACTTCTTCCACCATGTCGCCCGGCTTCACCTGGTAGAAGCCACGCCAGACGTGCGTGTTGGAAGCCACCGCCAGCACGTAGGGCTGGTGCAAGTCTTCGAGAAATCGCCGCAGCGTGGTGTCGCGGCCGTAGACTTCATCTCCCACCACCCACGCGGGCTTCAGTCCCGCGCCTAGCGCCCGTTGCAGCATGCCTTGCGCGAGGGCCGGTTTGGACTCGAAGCCCACCTCGTCCGGAATGCCTCCCGCTTCGCGACGAGCACTGTCCTCGGTCCACGGCTCTGGCAGGTACAGCTCCCGGTCCACCAGTGCATGCCCGCGAGGTGTCACATACGAGAGGAAGACGCCCACCTGCGCGTTCTCCACCTTGCCCGCGGTGCCCGTGTACTGGCGCGCCACGCCCACGGACTTCTCTCCCTTCTTCAGGAAGCCCGTCTCGTCCACTGCGAGAATACCGCCTTCGCCCAGTGCCCTGCGTGCGTACTCCAGCACGTCGTCGCGCACCGCATCCGCGTCCCACTTCGCACGCAGCAGCAGGTGCTGGAAGGCATAGGGCGCTCGATGCCCCGCATCCTCCGAAAGGCCCCACATATTCTTGCGCTGCGCCCGCCCCAGGAGTGCCTTCACGTACTCGACTGCGGTGGCATGCGCCTCGCGCCTGCGGAAGTGCGGCTGCAGCCAGGTGCCTACCGCCTCCAGCTCCGTCACGAGACGGCCAACCAGCCGGACTTCCGGTGCCTGCGCTTCTGTGGCCGATGGCTGCTGCATGGGAAGTCTCGCTCCTCCCCCTCTTGTTTCTTCAACAGGAGGAGGACTGCGGGACCTTCCAAACTACAGCTGTAGGACTAACAGCTACTAACAAATGCGAGGACAGAGGCGGCGGAGGAGCATGACGCAGCAGCCGAGGACGAGGAAGCCGAAGTGAACGTCGTCCCTGCGCTCGTCGCGGACTCGAAGTCGGCGCAGCTGGATCTTCCAAGCCAGGTGCGCTCCACGCCCCCGCGGTAGTGTCCGAGCCTTTCCTTTGGACTCGACGCTCGGGCGCGCGATGCGGGCGGCAATGCCGCGCAGGCGAAGTCCACTGCGGTTCTTCCTGGAGGCTTAGGCCTTGTCACCGTGGAGTTTCCTCGGGCGAAAGCGGCGCTGCTCCGAAGGCATCCGCACCGAGGGCACGGAGTCGACGAGGGGGGAAGAGTTCGTGCGTGTCGTGCACGTTGGCTGCCGTCACCGACTCGGTCAGCGGCAGGCCGTGGGCCTCTACGAGAAGATGATGCTTGCTACCCGCCTTCGCTCTGTCCGTCGGGCTTGGGCCCGTGAGGGCCTCCTTTTTGACGCCCGCACGGACGAGGAGTCGATGGAGGCGCGGGAGAGGTCTACTTTGCCGCGCAGCCCGAACTCCTCCAGCAGTCGCTTCTGGAGCTTTTCCCACACACCTGCGCGGGTCCACTCCTCCAGCCTGCGCCAAGCCGTCATGCCCGACAAGCCGAACTGCTTGCGAGGCAGCACCTCCCACGGGATGCCGCTTCGGAGCACGAAGACGATGGCCTCCAGCGCCGCCGGTCATCCGCCCGAGGACGGCCCAGCTTCCTCTTGGGCCGAGGTGGAGGAAGCAGCGGCGCCACGCGCTGCCAAAAAGGCGTCGGGAACGAGCTCGCGGACCATGCCACTCGAGCTGGAGACGGCCCTTGCTACTGGCCAGTCCGGTCCGCACTTTCGTTAGGCGTTGTTGACCCGCGTGGCTCTCCACTCGGGACTCCGATTTCATGCAATCGGCGTCGCCACCAGACGTACGCGGGATTCGACTGACCGTCAGCAGCTCCCATTCATCGAGGCACTTCTTGTCCGTGACCCACTTCAACGTGACTTGCCTGGGGCTGCTTGTCAGCCTCTTCGTCGCTCTTCCTGCGAATGCGGAGGACCGGCCCAGGGAGCAGGTCCATCAGTTCGTAGCCGACTCGCACTTCAATGGCGTCGTCCTGGTCGGGAAAGGCGGGCGTGCGGAATACGTCGAAGCGTTCGGCGGCATGGACGCGGATGCGAAGAAGCCGCTCCAGCGCACCAGCCGCTTCTTCGTGGGCTCCGTGAGCAAGTGGCTCACGTCCATCGCCGTTCTGCGCTTGGTCGACGAAGGAAAGCTGGCGCTCGACGAGCCCATCCTCACGTATCTGCCGGAGTACCGCGCGGACACAGGGAAGCAGCTCACCCTGCGCCACCTGATCAGCCATGGCAGCGGCCTGCCCAATGGCCTCATTGACGCGGCCAAGAAGGACCCCAGCATCGAAAGTGAAACGCGTCCCCAGGCTGAAGCCGTGACGCGGTATGCGAGCGGCGACTTGGCGTTCACGCCTGGCACCCGCTTTGACTACAACCTCTCGAATTGGATTCTCGTGCAGGCCATCCTGGAGCGCGTCTCCGGGCAGTCCTACGCACAGCTCGTCCAGCGGCTCGTGTTCAAGCCCTTGCGCATGACTGACAGCGGCATCGCGGCGGGCGAAGCAGGGACCATTCCGAACCTCGCCCTGGGATACCGGTCGCTGGAGCCGAAGGTCGAGCGTCGAGTCTACACCCTGCCGAACTACCTCGTGACCGCCGGCGGCTTCTACAGCACTGCCGATGACATGCTGCGACTGAACCACGGTGTGCTCTCGGGGAAGCTTCTGTCGCCCGCGTCCAGGAAGGCACTGCTGACCATCGAGCGTCCCGAGTCCGCCTACGCCCTGGGCGGCCGCGTCCGGACCTTCGAAGCCAAGGGACTGGCCGCCCAGACCGTCGCGACGAATGACGGGACGAGCGGTGCCTATCGCACCGTCTCCTGGCGCGTACTCGACGACGGCCGCACCGTCATCCTCCTGAGCAACCTGCGGCCAGATGACGCGAAGCTCTTCGCCTTCACGGAATCGCTCCTGGGCCTTCCGAGCGGACAGCGCGAGAACTAATCATGAACATTCAACGATGGGGCCTGCTGGTTCTCCTGGGATGGACGCAGCTGGCCTGGGGCGCGCCCGACAAGGTGGATGCGTTCCTTCGCGCGGAGATGGCTCGCAATCACATCCCTGGTGCCGCGGTCGCGGTGGTTCGTGATGGCAAGGTCATCAAGCTCGCGTCCTACGGCACGGCGAACCTGGAATGGAAAGCTCCCGCGAGTCCTCGCACGGCGTTCCAAATTGCCTCTGGAACCAAGATGTTCACGGCGGTGCTGCTGATGGACCTCGTGGGCCAGGGCAAGCTCAAGCTCGATGACCGCATCTGCCAATACCTCGCGGACTGTCCTGCTGCATGGAAGGACATCACGGTCCTTCAGCTCGCGAGCCACACCTCAGGGATGAAGCCCGGGCCAGTGAACGCCGACGTCTCCAGCGTCGCGGTCGCCGTCGACGCGGCGAAGAAGGTCCCGCTCGCCGCAGCACCAGGCGAGAAAGCCGCTTATGGGTCTGACGACTTCGTCCTCCTCACCCACATCCTGGAGAAGGTGGGCGGTGCGCCCTACCAACAGCTCCTGCGCGACCACATCTTCACGCCCCTGGGCATGCCGAACAGCGGCTTCGACCAGGCCACTCTCACTGAGGAGGACATTGTCCTGACCAGTGACGTGGTCCCTGAACGGTCGGCGACCTATCAGTGGCGCACCGACCACCAGCAGCAATACTGGTTCGTGTACCCGCATTACACGCTGGCGGCCGGTGGCCTGTTCTCCACTGTGACGGACATGTCCAGGTTCGTTGCCGCAATGATGAGCGACAAGCTTCTGAAGCCAGAACTGCGCTCCGCCATGTGGACGCCGCCCGTGCTCAAGAACGGCAAGCCCAGCAGCTTCGCGGTGGGCTGGACCGTGGGCCGTTATCGGGGACGCCCCGAAGTGGGCCACAGCGGCGGTCCGGCACTCTCCGACACGGTCTA
This sequence comes from Corallococcus carmarthensis, assembly GCF_003611695.1. Lineage (GTDB taxonomy): Bacteria > Myxococcota > Myxococcia > Myxococcales > Myxococcaceae > Corallococcus > Corallococcus carmarthensis. The sequence goes on from NZ_RAWE01000040.1 coordinate 17,710, forward strand.
CTACCCGGATGACAAGCTGGCCGTGGTGGTGCTGACGAATCAGCGGAAGCTGGTCCCTACCCTCGCCCACGGTGTGGCGAATTTCTACCTGTCGCCCCCGCCCTTCCTGAACGAGCCCGGCATCCCCGACGCTACGCCCGAGCGGACGCAGTCCTTGAAACAGCTCCTGCCCGCACTGATCCAGGGCAAGGCGGAAGCCCGTCACTTCACCGGGACCGCGAAGGACGAGCTCGCGGACTTGAACGAGTGGTTCCGCATGAAGCTCGGCGGAATGCCTCCGCTGAGCCGCTGGATTCTCCTGGAGGACTCCACGGACCACCTGTCACGGACCTACCGTGCCGTGTTCGGCAAGGACGTGACGCAGCGATGGAAGGTCCGCTTCGATTCGGCGGGGTTGCTCTCGGAACTCGACGTGGCGGACGAATAGGCCGCGCCCGACCACTCCCCGCCCCACCCATGCCTTATCGCGCCGAAGCCTCGTCCGCGCTCACCCAGACGTGATGTTCGACCTTGGACCAGTTCTTCTGGGCCGCGGGTGACAGCGTCGCGTACCCCGGCCTCGAGCTCTCCTTCAGGTAGTGCTGGTACGCCTCCTGCGCCGTCGCTCCGTAGCCCAGGACGTACGCGTACATGAACATGTCGGTGGAGAAGTTGTACTGATCCGCGTTGTCTGGGTGCTCGTACATGGTCGCGAGCAGCACACCGCCGCCCTTCGGGATGTGCGGTTCCACGCGCGGGAGGATCTTGTCCAGCGCCTCCTCCATCCGCTTGGAATTGACGGCGGTGACCAACCCGCTCATCACCCACCCCACCACGGCTCCGCTCCACTCGTAGGACTTCGGCCCGGTGAACACGCGGACACCCGTCCCTGCCGGTTGGATCGTCACGGATGTCACCCGCAGCTTCCGCTGCGGCACCAGCGGCTTCACCGCCACTTCGTTACGGGGCTGCGTCAGGGGCACTGGCTGGGCCAACGGGGGCAGGGGCTTCGTGACTCCCACCAGCCGCGAACCGCCCAGGATGGCCTGCCCCGGCTTCTGGCGCTCCGCGTACCCCTGTGACGGCTTGAAGGACACGTGCCGCAGCTTCCGCTCCTGCACGTCGTCCGCGTAGCGGATCTCCGGCGGCTGCATCGCGTACCCGGCCTTCACGTTCTCCTGGTGCACCTGCCCCATCAGCTTCTCCACCGTGCCGCTGCCCTTGTTGATGCTCCCGTCCACCAACGCCAACCGCACGTACCCGTAGCCGTACCGCGTGCCTCGATCCTTCGAGTACACGTGGTCCACGTCGTACCCCGTGGGCACCGTGCCGAACGCGCTCACCCAGGCAGTGCGGTAGTTCGAATAGGACGGGTTCACCCACAGCTGCAGGTCCCCTCCGTAGCCTCGCACCACGAGCACGTCCTTGGCCTGGTAGCGGCCCAGCGACTCGCAGTGGCCGATGTACTTCGCCAGGGCCGCCTGATCCTTCGCGGCGATGGGGATTCGGGGGTCGGTCTGGGGTGGACTCACTGGGAGTGAAGAGCCAAACACAGCCCTCCGCGCCGGGGCAACACGGCGTCCGGTGAATCTTCGACAAGCAAGCCATCCGCCCGTCCGCCTGCCTCCCCTGCACTCAAATCGCCAGGAAAGACGGGAAGTTGAGGGGCCAGCCGAGCGCGTGGTACGAACTCCCGTTCAGTCTCCCCCCTCAAATCCAAAGTGCCTGGAGCCGGCTTCCATGAGCGAGCGCAATGACGTCACGCGGCCTTCGTCCCCCGCATCGGTGCCTCCCCCCGGGGCCCCGGAGGCTGGCGCGGTCCAGGCACTCGCACAGAACGTGACCACCCTGCCCGCCGCCGTTCCCCAGGCCAGCGCCGAGGACGATGCCCGCGAGCGCATCGCTTCCATGGAGCGCGAGGCCAAGGCGCTCGCCACCACCGAGCCCCAGACGGCCGCCCTCCTCTTCCATGAGGTCGGTCTGCTCTGGGAAGAACCGCTCAAGAATCCTCGCAACGCCGCCGTCGCGTTCCAGAACGCGTACAAGCTGGCGCCTCGATTCCTCGCGAACATCCGCGCCGCTCGCCGCCTCTTCGCCGACGTCGGCAACTGGCAGATGGTCGTGCAGCTCATCGACGCGGAGCTCATCGCCTCCGACGACGCTCGCCAGCAGGCCTCCCTCCTCTTCGAGAAGGGGCAGATCCTCGAGGAGCGCCTGTCCCGCGACAACGACGCCGCGGATGCCCTGCGCCAGGCCCTGGACCGCAAGCCCACCGACGTCACCCTCCTCACCCAGCTCGAGTCCGTCTACGCCTCGCGCAACGACGCGGGCGCGCTGGTGGAGATCTACCGGCTGCTCGCCGCCGCCGTCGTCCCTCCGTCCCTTCGCGCCCACTACCTCACCTCCGCGGGCATGGTCCTGGAGGAGCGCCTCAAGCAGAAGGAGGCCGCCGCCGCGGCGTTCCGCGAGGCCTTCGCGCTCGACCGCTCCGACCCGCTGCTCCAGGCCGCCGTCAAGCGCGTCGCCGAGCGCGAGGGCCGCACCGACGAGCTCCTCTCCGCCCTCCTCTCCGAGGCCGAGGGCCAGGGCTCCCAGGGCGCTCCCGCCTACCTCCACATCGCCAAGGTCCATGACCGCCTGGGCCGCAAGGACGATGCCCTGTCCGCGCTGCTCGCCGCTCGCCGCGTGAGCCCGCATGAGCCGCTCGTCCTCAGCGCGCTCGCCGGCATCTACGAGACCCAAGGGCGCTTCGAGGAGCTGGCCGACGTGCTGCTCGCGTGGGTGGGCTCCATCAACGACGAGAGCGAACTCGTCGCCATCAACCTGCGCCTCGCCGCGCTGTACGAGGACGACCTCAAGCGCGACCAGGAGGCCGCCGCCCGCTACCAGGCCATCCTCGCCCGCATCCCCAGCCATGCCGCCGCGCTCGCGGGCCTGGGCAAGCTGTCGTACCGGATGAAGAACTGGGAAGGCCTCGTCGCCGTCTTCGACGCGGAGGTCACCGCCGCCGAGGACGCCAAGGGCAAGGCCGCGCGCATGTACAAGGCGGCTGAGATTCTGGAAGAGCGCCTGGGCCGCCAGGAGGACGCCATCGCGCGCTACAACGCGTGCCTCCAGCTCCAGCCCGGCTACCTCCCCGCGCAGAAGGCCCTCACCCGCCTCTACGAGCGCCAGGGCCGCTTCGCCGAGCTCGTGTCGATGTTCGAGCAGGACCTGCTCCAGACGTCCGACCGTGATCAGGTCATCACCACGCTCAACAAGATGGCGGTCATCTACGAGGACCGCCTGGGTGACCTGGACCACGCCATCGAGTGCATGAAGCGCATCCTCGACCTGGCGTCGGATCACCTGCCCACGCTGCGCAACCTGGCCCGCCTCTACGAGCGCGCCGGTCGCTATCGTGAGCTGCTGGAGACCAACGACCTGGAGGCGTCGTTCGCCGGGGACACCAAGCAGGTCCTGTCGCTGCTCCACCGCAACGCGGAGATCCTCGACGAGCACCTGAAGGACCGCGTGGGCGCCATCACCGCGTATGAGCGTGTGCTCGCGCTGTCGCCGTCGTACCTGCCCGCGCTCAAGGCCCTGGGCCGGCTGTACGCGCAGGACAGCCGCTGGGAGAAGCTCATCGACATGTACCGCGCGGAGTCGGAGATCTCTCCCTCCACCGACGCGGCCGCCGCGCTCATCTACAAGATTGGCGAGCTGTACGAGCACCGCCTCAAGCAGGAGAACGAGGCGCTGGCGTCGTACCAGGAGGCGCTGATGCTGGCGCCCAGCTACTTCCCGGCGCTGCGCGCGCTGGCCCGCATCCACCGGGCCCACGAGGCGTGGGAGCCCCTGGTGGAGGTGCTGCGCGCGGACGCCGCCAACCGCACCGACCCGCTGGAGCGCGCCAACGCGCTCTACCAGGCCGCCGCCATCTGGGAGGACCAGCTGGGCCGCCCGGAGCTGGCCATCGACGGCTATCAGGAAGTGCTGCGCCTCACGCCGGGCCACGCCGCCACGCTGCGCGCGCTGGAGCGCCTGTACGTCGCGCAGGACAACGTGAAGGAGCTGGTCTCCATCCTCGACCGCGAGACGCAGGTGGGCCAGACGCCCGCGGCCAAGGTGACCGCGTACCTCAAGCTCGCGCGGCTGTACCTGGACCGCTTCCAGGAGCCGTCCCGCGCCGCGCAGTGCTGCGAGTCCGTGCTGGGCCTGGAGCCCGGCAACCTCTCCGCCCTCACGATGCTGGAGCGCATCCGCGTGTCGGACCGCCCCCGCCGCGCGGAGCTGCGCGCCCGCATCGCCGAGCGCGTCACCGACCCGCGCCTGTCCAGCGCCCTGCGCCTCTTGGCCGCAGCGGATCAGGAGAAGGGCCCGCCCACCGAGCGCACCCTGGAGGTCTACCAGCGCGCGTTCGACGCGGACCCCTCCGACGCGCGCCTCGCCTTCGGCCTGGAGCGCGTGCTGCGCCAGATTGGTGACACCGCCGGCCTGTCGCGCATGTACGCCATGCGGCTGGCCATCACCACCGACGCCACGGAGGCGCTGGAGCTGCTCCTGCGCGCCGCCGAGCTGGCGGAGAAGAACCCCGACCTGGAGCCCGCCGCCGCCCTCTACCGGCAGGCGCTGGAGCTCCAGTCGCAGTGCCTCCCCGCGCTCCAGGGCGCGCGCCGCGTGGCCCTGCGCCGGGGCGACTTCGCCACCGCCCGCGCCATGATGGAGACCGAGGCCCGCGCGAGCCGCGACACCAAGAGCGCCATCGAAGGCTTCGTCGCCGCCGCGAAGCTCGCGGCCCAGAAGCTCAATGATCCGGACGGCGCCTCGGCCCTCTACCGGCTGGCGCTGGAGCGCGACCCGCTGCACCCGGGCGCGGCCACCGGCCTGGAGGAGCTGCTCGCGCAGCGCGGCGGCTCCTCCGACCTCGCGGCCCTGCACGAGCGGCGCGCGGAGGCACGGCTCGCGCAGCGTGATGTGGAGGCCGCCGCGGCGGCGTATGTCACCGCGGCCCGGCTGCACAACGTGGCCCTGGGGGACAGGGCCCGCGCGCTCGCGGTGCTGGAGAAGGCCCTGGCGGCCCGGCCCGGCTTCCCCGACGCGCTGGAGACTCGCGGCCTGCTCCTCCTGGAGGCGCAGCAGTACGCGGAGGCCGCGCAGATGCTCGGCCAGCGCGTGCAGCAGGGCGGCGACCCTCGCGTGCTCGCGCAGCACCACCTGACGCTGGGCGCGCTCTACCAGCAGCACCTCAACGACCCGGGCCGCGCGGCCGCGCACCTCCAGACGGCGCTGGCCACCCTGCCCCGCCACCCGGAGGCGCTGGAGCGGCTGGCCACGGTGTACGCGCAGGGCCGCAACTTCGGCGGCGCGGTGGACTGCCTGCGGCGGCTGTTGGATCAGGACCTGCCCAACGACGCCCGCGCGCGCTTCACCGTGGAGCTGGCGCGCATCCACGACGAGGGCCTGGGCGACGTCGCCTCCGCCACGGCGCTCTACAAGAAGGCGCTGGAGCTGACGCCGGGCGAGCCCGCGCTGGTGGACCGGCTGGTGGTCCTCTACGAGCGCCAGCGCAACCTGCCGGAGCTGGCGCAGATGCTGGAGGCCCAGGCTGCCGCCACGGCGTCCACGGACGTCAAGCGCGCCGTGGCCCTGCGCATCCGCGTGGCGGGCTTCTACGCGGGCCCGCTGGCGGAGCCTGCTCGCGCCACCGTCATCTACCGGCAGATCGTGGAGCAGGACTCGCAGAACCTCCAGGCCCGCGCCGCGCTGGCGGAGCTGTATGGCCGCGACATGGCCAGCTACCCGCTCGCCATCGAGGAGCACCGGCAGCTGCTGCGCCTGGACCCCGCGCGCCTGGAGAGCCTGCATGCGCTGTTCAAGCTCTGGGATGCCCAGAAGCAGCAGGACAAGGCATTCGCCGTCGCCGCGGTGCTGACGTTCCTGCGCGCCACCAACGAGGTGGAGCAGGCCTTCTACTCGGAGGCCCGCGTCCGGCAGCCGCAGGAGCCGCGTGAAGCCCTGACTCCCAATGACGTGGACACCGTCCTCCTGCACCCGGCCGCGCGCGGCCCGCTGACGGAGCTCCTGCGCGCCATGGGCGAGCACCTGGGCAAGGTCTACCCGCCGCAGTTCGAGATGCTCGGCGTCAACCCGAAGACGGACAAGCTCAAGCCGGACTCGGCCGTGTTCAAGGCCGTGCGCGCGGTGGCGCAGACCTTCGGCGTGGAGGAGTTCGAGGTCTACCTCGCCCGGCGCGGCATGCTGCAGTTGGAGACGACGGAGCCCCTGTCCCTGTGCGTGGGCCAGGACGTCGTGCGCCGCTTCAATGCCCGCGAGCAGAAGTTCCTCATCGGCAAGGCGGTGCTGGGCCTGCTCAACAAGACGGCCGTCCTCGCCAAGACGTCCCAGGGCGAGACGGTGGACCTGTTCGGCAACGCCATCCGCGTCCACGTGCAGCAGTTCAACGGCCTGGGCCGGCGCAACGACGAGACGACCAAGCAGCTCAAGAAGGCCTTCAACCGCAAGGCGATGAAGGCCTCGGAAGGCCCCGCGCAGACGCTGTCCGAGCAGCCGAAGATCGACGTGGCCTCGGTGGTGGACGCGCTCGGCTTCTCCGCGGACCGCGCGGGTCTGCTGGTGTGCGGAGACCCGTCCGTGGGCCTCACCATGGTGCTGCGCGAGGATCCGAACGTGGTGGCCAACAAGCAGGAGAGCACCGACACCCTCCTCCAGGCGGTGCGCGAGCGCGCGGACCTGAAGGCCCTGCTGACGTGGCTGCTCACGGACGACTTCTTCCGGCTGCGCCAGCGGCTGGGCCTGTCGCTGTAGCCGCGCTACTCCCGGCGGACCAGCGCGTCCGCCGGGAACCCCGCGAGCAGGCGGCCCACGGCGTCGTCCACGTGGGCCCGCTCCGGAGCCTCCACCGTCACCTTCACGCGGTAGTCCATGGCCGCGTCGAACACGGGATACGAGCCGATGGCCACGTGGGGCATGTCCAGCGCCACGCGGTCCAGCACGGCGGCCAGGGCGCTCTCGCCCAGGTTGAAGTAGAGGTTGACCAGGTGCACCGGCGTGCCGCTCAGCCGTGAGAGCACCGTCTCCAGTTGCAGCCGGAAGAGCTGCGGCACCCCCGGCAGCAGGAAGAGGTCTCCCACCGTCAGCACGGGGAACCACATGCCCGGCTGGGCCAGGAGCACCGCGCCCTCTGGAGCGTCCGCCAGGCGCAGGGACTCCGGCGTCACCGGCGACGTGCCCGCGCGGGCCTGGATGGCCGACACCATCTCCGGCAGGCGCACCACGGGCCGGCCCAGCGCGAGCGCCACCGCGCGCACCGTGACGTCGTCGTGGGTGGGGCCAATGCCTCCGCTGGTGAAGACGTAGCGGGCCTTGCGCCGGGCGCGGGCGACCGCGTCCACGATGGCGTCCACGTCGTCCAGGATGGTCTCCACCGAGACGAGCGGAATGCCCAACTCCCGCAGCCGCTGGATGAGGTGGGGGCCGTTCTCGTCCTTCACCTTCGCGGTGAGGACCTCGTTGCCAATGATGATCGCCGCCGCGCCGGTGCGCTCCATGGGATCGCGGACTCTACTCCAACGGACCCCGGGGGTGGACTCGCGCGATGCACTGGCGCGGACCCGCCCTGTCCTGGAGTCAGCAGGTGGGGACGGACATCCTTCGCGCATGGACTCCCATGAGACCCGGGACGCGATCCGCGCGTCCGTGCGTGCCCTCTGCAACCGCTTCCCTCCGAAGTACTGGCGCACCCTCGACGCGGAGCGTGAATACCCTCACGACTTCGTCAAGGCCCTCACCGAGGCCGGCCTGCTGGCGGCCCTCATCCCGGCCGAGTACGGCGGCGCGGGGCTGGGCCTGCGCGAGGCGGCCGTGGTGCTGGGGGAGATCAACCACTTCGGCGGGAACGCGTCCGCGTGTCATGCGCAGATGTATGTGATGAACGTGCTGCTGCGGCACGGCTCCGCGGAGCAGAAGCAGCGGTACCTGCCGGAGATCGCCGCGGGCCTGCTGCGGCTCCAGGCGTTCGCCGTGACGGAGCCGAACTCGGGCTCGGACACCACCGCCATCGAGACGACGGCGGTCCGGCGGGGGGACCGCTACGTCGTGAACGGCCAGAAGATCTTCATCTCGCGCGTCCTCCAGTCCGACCTGATGCTTTTGCTCGCACGGACGACACCCCGGGCGGAGGTGCGCAAGAAGACGGAGGGGATGAGCGTGTTCCTGCTCGACCTGCGCAAGACGCAGGGACTGGAGGTGCGGCCCATCCGAACCATGCTCAACCACGCGACGAACGCGCTGTTCTTCGAGGACGTCGAAGTGCCCGCCGAGGGGCTGATTGGCGAAGAGGGCAAGGGCTTCTCGTACATCCTGGACGGCATGAACGCGGAGCGGGTGCTCGTCGCCTCGGAGGCGATCGGGGATGGCCGCTGGTTCATCGAGAAGGCCGTCACCTATGCGCAGGAGCGCGTGGTGTTCGGCAAGCCGATTGGCGCGAACCAGGGCGTGCAGTTCCCCATCGCGAAGGCGCACACGGCGCTCACGGCCGCGTCCCTGCTGACGGAGCAGGCCGCGACGCTCTTCGACAGCCACCAGTCCTGCGCGGCCGAAGCGAACATGGCGAAGTACCTGGCCGCCGAAGCCGCCTGGGAGGCCGCCAACGCCTGCATGGACACCTACGGCGGCTATGGCTTCGCGGAGGAGTACGACGTCGAGCGCAAGTTCCGCGAGGTGCGCCTGTTCATCAACGCCCCCGTGAGCCGGAACATGGCGCTGTCGTACATCAGCCAGCACGTGCTCGGGCTGCCCCGCTCGTTCACGTAACGCCGGGCGGCGCGTCCCGGCCCTCGCGGACGTGGATCACGACCTTGCCGATGGCGCGTCGCTCCGCGAGGGTGCGCAGGCCGTCGGCGGTCTGATCCAGGGGGAGCCGAAGGGTGATGCGCGGAGTGATGCGGCCCTGCGCGTACCAGGAGAAGAGCTGGTCCATGGTTTCGCGGAGCGCGGCCGGGTCGTGGTAGCGGAAGTAGCGCAGCGACGACCCCAGCACCGCGCGGTGCTTCACGAGCAGCCGGTGGGCGGGGATGTTCGGCGCCTGGCCCGCGGCGAAGCCCACGAGCACGTAGCGGCCTCCCCAGCCCAGCGTTGACAGCGCCGGATCGAAGAGCGGGCCTCCGACGGGATCGAAACAGACGCTCACGCCGGAGGACCCCGCGACGGCGAGGACCTGCTCCTTCCAGTTGGCATCGGCGTGGCTGATGACGTGGTCCGCGCCTGCTGCTCGCGCGACGGCCAGCTTGTCCGGTGTGCTCGCGACCGCGATGACGGTGGCGCCCAGCGCCTTGCCCAACTGCACCGCCGCGAGCCCCACGCCGCCGCTGGCTCCAAGCACGAGGAGCACCTCCGACGGTTTCAGGTGGGCGACGCGTGTCAGCGCCAGGGCGGTGCTCACGTAGGCGCTGGTCAGCGCGGCGCCGACGTCGAAGGAGACGCCCGCTGGCAGCAGGAAGGTCTCCCGTGCCGAAGCCACCGCCTGCTCTGCGTAGCCCCCGTGCCACAGGATGGCTACGACCCGGTCTCCGGGTTGGAAGCCCGAGCCTTCGGGGGCGCTGGCGATCGTGCCCGCTGCCTCCAATCCGGGGACGAAGGGCAGCGCGGGACGGGTCTGATAGGTCCCGCCAATCATGAGGAGGTCGGCGAAGTTCACGCTGCAGGCGTGCACGTCGATCTTCACCTCATCGGACTTGGGGACAGGCTCCGGGAACTCCGTGAGGGTGAGCTGCTCGGGGCCGCCCCACGTCCCGCAGACAATCGCTCGCACGTCATCGCTCCTGGGTGGAAGGGGCCGCGAGGCTTCGCCAGAGGTCGTCGTTCGCGGGCAGGCCCGACGCCTCGGTCACCATTTGCTCGAGTTGCTCCGGGCTGCGCGCGCCGACGAGGATCGACGTCACGAAGGGACAGTGCACCAACCACCAGGTGGCAAGACCCGACGGTGACAGCGAGTGGGCGGCGGCCTGCGACTTCAGGTGTTCGACGCGCGCCGCGTTCTCCGGGGTCCAGGCCTTCGCGTAGAGGTCCCGGCGCTGCCCGATGCGCGTGCCTTCTGGAATCTCACCTGCGATGGCGTACCTGCCGCTCAGCAGGCCGCCCGCCAACGGCGAATAGGGCGTGTACTGGAGCCCCAGCTTCGCGCAGGCCTCCAGCACGCCGTTGTGGGCGTCGTCCCGTTCGAGCAGGTTGAAGCGGTTCTGGACCCAGCCGAACCCCACGGGTCCACCCGAGCGTGGAGCGGCACAGCGCCAGAGGTCGCTCGCGGCCACGTTCGACAGGCCGAAGCGGCGGACCTTGCCCGCCCTCACGAGGGCCTGGAAGGTGTCGAGCACTTCGTCCCAAGGTGTGGCGGGGTCGGGCACGTGCGACAGGTAGAAGTCGAGCGCGTCGATGTGAAGACGCGCGAGCGAGCGGTCCACCTCCGCGAACACGTGCTTCCGCCCGAGCCCGCCGCGAAGGCCGACCTTGGAGGAGATGAGCACGCGGTCTCGCATCGCGGCACCGCGCGATGCCAGCCAGGCCCCGATGATGGATTCGCTGGCTCCGTCCGCGTAGGTGCCCGCCGTGTCGATGAGGTTGATCCCCAACGCCACCGCGCGGTCCAGGAGCGCATGAGCTTCTGCTTCGGTCTCTCCCTGGCCCAGCAGCTTCCGGGAGCTTCCAATGCCTCCGAAGTTGGCCGCCCCCAGGGCGAAGACTGACACGTCGATGCCGCCAAGCTTGCGGTAGATCACGTCCGCCACGCCTCCGGAAAGGGCAACGCCAGGTCCCCCTCCCCTGCACCGGAGGCAGCGGGCTGGCCAAGCAACGTGAAGTGCGCCGTGTAGGTCGCGGCGGGCGCGCCGTCGTCGATGAAGACCTGTGACGTGGCCGTGAGCCGCACCTTGCCGCCCTGACGAAGCATGTCGGCGTCCAGCGTGGGCAACGCGCCACAGCGGGCCCGGTAGTCGCAGGTGATGGGCCGGTGGATGGCGAACTCACAGCGGCGCAGGAGGATCTGCACGGAGAGCCGCTCCGCCCACGCCGCCCGCACGAGCAACAACCAGGGCGCGAGCCCCGCCGAGGTGAACACCCCCGGACCGAAGGCCGTCCCCCGGTGGTTCAACGATGGGCCCAGCGGCGCCTCGATCACGATGCGCCCGGGTTCGAACTCCACGAAGTGGATGCCCAGGAACTTCGTCATCGGGATCCGCTCATGGAGCTCTCGCGCGAGTCGGGCCAGGACCGCTCCCTGTTCCTCGTCCAGGTGGAGGCTCATGATCCGGACACCTGGGGGGCCGGCCCGGCTTCGAGCACGATCGGGATCCACGCATGGAGTTCCCGCGCCAGCCACGCCATGACGTCCTCCTGCTCTTCGTTCAGGTGAAGGCTCATGCTCCGCGCACCTGGAGGTCGGGCCCGGCTTCGAGCACGACGTGGTAGTGGGTGCCTCCGCCTGCGGCCGCGTTCACTCCCGCGAAGCGCGCCTCCTTCAGCTCTTCGCGGCCCGTGATGACTCGAAGGTTGTCGGCCGCGCCGACGAGTGGGGTCGTTACCCCCACTGTTGGTGGGACCCGCTTCGCGGCCAGCGCGAACAGCGCCTTCATCAGGCTCGCGGCTCCCGAGGCCGCACCGGTGTGACCGATGTTCGGCATGACCGCACCAATGGGCAGCGGCCTGGCTCGCGCGGTGGCGAGCGTCCGCCCCAGGGCAGCAAGCTCCGCCCGATCGCTGGAGGGATGACCGCTGCCTGAGCACTCCACGAAGGCGAGCGCGTCCGCCGACACATCACACCGTCCATAGGCACGCCGGATGGCCAGGCTCATCGCGGGCTCGGAGACGAGGCCGAGGTCGTCTGGCGTCCCGAACGCGCTGCCCATCGCCCGGATGATCCCGAGCACCGGTTCCCCTCGCTCCTGCGCGTCCGACAAGCGGCGCAGCAGGCACACCGTGGCGCCTTCACCGGGCAGGTACCCGTCTGACGCTGTGTCGAACGCGGTCGGTGTGTCCCGGCGGGACAGGAGCCCCAGCGCGTCTTCGTCGGCCAGGCGCGTGACTCCGAGCCGCATGTCCGCCGTCGCCCAGAAGACCGCGTCCGCCTCACGGGATGCCAGCCGGCCGCATGCGACCTCCAGGCCTCCCATGGACGCCGCCGCGCCTCCGGCCTCGATGGCGCAGGTCGGTCCGGTCAGGTCGAACGCCCGGGCGATCCTCGCCGCCATGAAGCTGGGCGACAGGTTGAACAGGCTGCCGGCCCACAGCTCCGGCAGGTCGCTCGACAGGCGCTTCGTCGCCGCGCGCACCGTCCGGGCCACCCCCTTGGAGTCCTTGCCCGTCTCACGCAACACGCGCTGGAGGTGCTCCTCGATCTCCGGCAGACGTGCCGCGGCGACCTGGCGCAGGCCGTACCCGGTGCAGTGCTCCGCGGAGACGACCACCGGGATGTTGCTTCCCCGTTCGATGGAGACCTTCGTGGCCGCGCTTCGCGCAAGGTCCACCAGCAGGTAGTGGAGCGGATCATGCCGGAGGATGTCGGCGGGACGTTCGTCGTACTGGCTGGCGCTGCCGGTAAACCGGTTTGCATCCAGGTCCAGCGGCGCACCGAGCCCGAACGGCAACCTCCGGAATGCACGGCGACCGTGGAGCAGGTTCGTCCACAGCGTGGCGAGGTCGGGGGCGTCCGCGAACGCTCCCGCCATGCCCACGATGGCGATGGGCTCGTCACTCCTCGCGGGGCTTCTTCGTGTGCCTCGCAGCAGCGCCTGGGCTCGCGCGGGTGAAGGCCGGTCCTCCACCACCGCGTGGTAGTTCTGGCCTCCGCTCGCGATGGCGCTGACGCCCCCGATGCGCGGCTGCTCGCCCGCCGGCCAGGAGCGGGCGGTCCGCTCGACCTCGATGAGCCCTCCGGGTTCGAGCAGGCTCCGGGGCTTGTCCCCGTGGACCGGTCCCGGGATGCCCCCGGACTCGAACAGGGCGAGCAGCGCGACCAGGTTCGCCAGGCCCGAGGCCTCCTTCGCATGCCCCAGGTTCCCCTTGATGGACATCACGGGCACCGGCGACGCGGGCTGGGCTGCCTCCCCATGCGCCTTCAAGGCCCGATCAAAGACCTTCGCCTCCACGGCATCCCCAGCCCGCGTGCCCGTGCCGTGCGCGAGGATCACGCCCAGTTCCCGTGGCGCCACGCCTGCCTGGTCGAGCGCACGCCGGACCGCCAGCGCATGTCCGCGCGGGTTCGGGACCAACATGTACGCTTCAGCGGCGCCGTCGTTCGCCCCCCCGACGCCACGGATCACGCCGTGGATGGGAAGCCGCTCCCGCGAGGCCCGCTCCAGGCTCGTGAGCACCAGCAGCACCACGCCGTCGGAGATGACGGTGCCATTCCCCTTCTGGGCGAACGGGAAGCAGCCCTCGGACGACAGCAGACGTGAGTTCGAATAGAGGACCTGGTTGACCGTGTCGACGTAGGACAGCGCGCCCGCGATGGCCCACGGCGCGCCCTTCGCGAGCTCTCGCGCCGCCAGCTCAACCGCGGCCAGACCGCCGGTGCAGTTCCCGTCCACGAGCAGCGCCTTCTCCGTGGTCCCCAGCGCCTCCGCGATGGCGCTCGCCAGCCGGTGCGTGGCGCGCTCCCTCGGGTCCTCCACGAAGTCCGGCCCGAACGACTCCCGGAGTGACTGGCGCACCTTCCGGGTGAGGTCCGTCAGCTCCTGATGGGAGAACTCGTTCGGATGCGCGCCGTGAACGAGGTACGGCTGGAGCTGTCCCGCCACGGCCAGCACCGCGGCGTCGTAGAGGCCATGACCGCCCCCGCGCGAGTGCGCGAGGAACACCGGAACCGGCTGCCCACCGAGCGACCCAGGAGCCAGCCCCGCCGAGGCCAGGGCCCGGTGCGCCGTCTCCACGACCCACCGGTGCGGCACCTTCGACGGACCCGATGCGTCCTCGGGAAGCTCGCGCGAACCCACCACCCCACCCAGCAGCGTGGAGATCCGGGCCGCGCCCACGGCCGCCGAGGGGTCCAGATACAGGGCCCGGGGAATGCGCTCCTCCGGCCACTGGCCATACGTCGTCTTCCCCCCGTGTAGCACTTCCGCCAGTTCATCGAGTGTGCGAGCGCCCGGCAAGGCGAACGCAAAACCAGAGATCGCAACCGGCGCGATCCCATCCAGATGTCCCTTCAGCATTGCCAGACAATGTAAGGACCCGATCCGGATGCGTCCACGACCAGCCAAATCACATACAAAAAGACCAACACGTGACGGCGTCGCCGGGATCCTACCCGACGCATGCAAGGGGTTGCGCTCCCGGATCGGCATCGCCCTCCTGGGAGCGTCGTTCCCGAGCCCGTGGGCGGGTGATAGGGTTTCAAGCCGCGCGTTCCATCCAGGCCCTATCAAAGGCTGTCTTTTTCGAGTGAGCCTGTTCAAGCCATGGGTGGATTGACGCCGGACTTTCGCATCAGTATATCAAGTCAGACATCGCGGCCCATTTCCTATCAGTTGGCTGCCGCTCCCTTCCCCTCATCCCCTGGACAGCCCATGAAAAGACTCGATCCGAGCCGTCTCAAGGATTCGTTCATCAATGTCTCCACCTTTCCGGCGGACCTGGGTGAAGGCCGCTCGGCGGCTCCGGCTCCCGCGCTGCTCGACGCCATCGTCGAAGCCGTGGAGAAGAAGAACGGGTTCGCGGTGGTGTTCGGCGTGAACAAGCTGCTCGCGGAGCGCGGGCTGGACCTCCACACCGAGTCCGGCGCCGCGCTGGCCCGCGACTTCCTGGAGGGCGTCTTCCGGGCGATCGCGCCTCGCTTCGATCTGTCGCGCTACAGCCCCACGCCCATCACGTACGACCGCGTCGCCAAGATGGACGTGGACGGCTTCAACAAGAACCGGAACTTCACGCCCAACAGCGACCACACGGAGAGCCGCGAGTTCGTCACCACGAAGTGCGTCCACTTCGATTCGGCGACGCCGTTCATCGCGAACCTCTACGGGCCCAACCAGAACATCAGCGGCGGCATGCCGATGATCTGCGACACGCGCCGGTTCTGCCAGGACAAGGGCCTGGATCCGCGGGCGCTCATCGAGAACATCCCCAACAACTACAACGTCGCGGTGAAGGCGGAGTTCTCCGAGGAGATCCTGCGCGACTACTCGTTCGCGCTGAAGCTGGACCTGGAGAACGACATCGTGATGATCGTCCTCCACAACGAGGTGGTGGGCGGGCTCGCCCACGCGGCCACCCAGCCGTCCCTCACCGACGCGAGCAAGGCCGCGAAGCGCCCCATCCGGCACGTCGAGTACCAGGTCGCGGACTCCAACGACCTCAAGCGCTGGTACGACTACTACGGCCTGTCGCTGGAGAAGGCGACGAACCACAAGGAGGACGCCAACATCACCCGCTTCGTCAGCGGCGAGC
Organism: Corallococcus carmarthensis; assembly: GCF_003611695.1. GTDB lineage: Bacteria > Myxococcota > Myxococcia > Myxococcales > Myxococcaceae > Corallococcus > Corallococcus carmarthensis. Next base: position 33,124 of record NZ_RAWE01000040.1, read on the forward strand.
TCAACCCCTACCCGAACGTCATCGAGGTGCGGGCATGACCACGCGACAGCACGCGGAGCGCAACGCGGCGGAGATGAAGGAGCTGCTGGCCTACCTGGACGCCCGGCCCTGGCCGGACGGCTACGAGGCCGCGCGGGTCCACTACGATTCGCTCGGGCTGCCCATCGCCGCGGACATCGGCGTGGAGCCCGTGGACGTGAACGGCGTCCGCGCCCAGTGGCTCACGCCGCCGGTGTGCGAGCAGGACCGCGCCCTCCTCTTCCTGCACGGTGGCGGCTTCGTCTTCGGCTCGCTGGTAAGCCATGGCCACATGGCCGCGGAGATGGCGCGGCAGGCGCGCTGCCGGGTGCTCCAGCTCGACTACCGCCGGGCTCCGGAGCACCCCTACCCGGCCGCCCTGGACGACGCGACCACCGCGTACCGCTGGCTGCTGGAGCGTGGGTTCGCTCCGGGCCACATCTCCATCGCTGGGGACTCCGCGGGCGGTGGCCTGGTGGTGTCCATGCAGGTCAACGCCCGGGCCAAGGGCCTGCCGCTCGCGGGCGCCCTGGTGTGCATCTCCTCGTGGTTCGACCTGGGCATCCAGGGCGACAGCTATACATCGCGCGAGAAGGCCGACGCGCTCGTGCAACGCAAGGTGGTGGAGGAGGTCGCGCGGCACTACCTGAACGGGCAGGACGCCCGGCAGCCCACGATTTCGCCCATCCACGCGGACCTCACCGGCTTGCCTCCCCTGCTCATCCAGGTGGGCGAGCGGGAGCTGCTCTTCAGCGACTCGCAGGCGATGGCCAGGAAGGCCCAGGCCCAGGGCGTGGACGTCACGTTCGAGGAATGGCCCGACATGGTCCACGTCTGGCACCTGCACTTCAACCGGCTCAGCAGCGGCCGTGAGGCCTTGCAGCGCATTGGCCAGTTCGTGATCGACAAGACAGGAGCGCGGAAGTGACGACGTCCAGCGACGCGGTCATGGGTCCCCACCTGCACCGCAACAACCAGAAGATGATCCCCACCAGCGAGAGCGCCTGGGCCGTGGCCCGCGAATCGCACATGCTCGACATCCGCGTGGAGGCGGTGGGCGGGCAGAACCACCTGCGCGAGGTGGACACCGGGCACGAGTTCGCCAACCTGTGCTCCTGCTCCTACCTGGGGCTCAACAGCCACCCGGACGTCATCCAGGGCGGCATCGACGCGCTGAAGCGCGCTGGCATCACCGGCCTGTCGATGGCGGAGTTCCGCATCCGGCTGGGTCTGATGGAGGAGCTGGAAGTGCAGCTGGCGGACCTCTTCGGAGGGCCCGTGCTGCCCGCCGTCACCTCCAGCGCGCTCACGGCGGCCATCCTCCCGGTGCTGGGGTCCGGCCACCTGACCGACAGCGAGCCCCTGGTGATGGTGTTCGACAAGTTCGCGCACTTCTCCATGGCGTTCGTGAAGCCCATCGTCGCCGACGAGACGCGGGTGCTGAACTGCCCGCACAACGACATGAACTACCTGGAGGACGTCTGCCGGAAGTACCCGCGCGTGGCGTACGTCTGCGACGGCGTCTACTCCACGGGCGGCGTCACGGACCTCCAGGCGCTGCTCACGCTCCAGGAGAAGTACGGCCTCTTCCTCTACATCGATGACTCGCACTCGCTCTCCACGCAGGGGAAGAACGGCGAGGGCTACATCCGTTCCCGGCTGCGTGAGCTGAACGACCGCACGCTGATCATCGCCTCCATCGCCAAGGCGTTCGGCAGCACGGGCGGCATCGCGATGCTCGGCTCTCGCAAGCACTACGACTTCCTCTACCGGACGGGCCCCATGGGCTGGTCCCAGAGCCTGCGGACGGCGGCCATCGGCACGTCCATGGGCAGCATCCAGGTGCACCGCAGCCCGGAGCTGGCGAAGCGGCAGGAGCAGCTGCGCCGGAACATCGCCCTGTTCGACGAGCACATCCAGACCGCGCAGCGTGGCGACGGGCTGCACATCAAGGTCGTGGAGGTGGGCGAGCAGGACAAGGCCGTGAAGCTCTCACGCGAGCTCTACAAACGCGGCTTCTACTGCTCCGCGGTCTTCTTCCCCATCGTGCCCGTGGGGAAGGCGGGCATCCGGCTCATGCTGCGTGGCGACCTGCCCACGGAGATGGTCCAGGCGTTCATCGGCCACCTGAAGGAAGTCCTCGCGACGCTGTAGGCAAAGGAGCGCGCGATGGCTGCCTTCCTTCCCCACGATGTCGTCTCCGCGCACGGGAACCTGCCCCGGCTCGTGCACGAGCTGGAGGCGGCGCTCACGGAGGGCCTGCATGAGCGCGTGCAGGTCCCGCTGCGCGTCGCGGTCCCGTCCGCCACCCGGCACGCCGCGTTCGTGTCGATGCCGGCCGTGTCGGAGCACCTGGGTCTCTACATCAACAAGGTGGCGACCCTCGTCGAACGCGCCGCCACGGACCCGCTGCCCACCATGAACGGGGTGGTGGCGGCGTTCTCAACGCGCACGGGGGAGCTGCTCGCGTTGCTCGACGGTGCCGCGGTCACGGAGCTCAAGTGCGCCGCCGTGTCCGCGCTGGTCACGGACCTGTGCGCACGCACGGATGCCCGGACGCTGGCGGTGGCGGGGACCGGCGCGCAGGCGCGGCAGCAGGTGGCGGCGGTCCGCGCGGTCCGCCCCATCCAGGAGGTGCGGCTCTGGGCGCGGAACCCGGCCCGAGGCAACGCGTTCGCGGCGGAGCTGCGCGCGTCCCTGGGCGAAGCGGTGCACGTCGTCGCGTGTGCGTCGCTCGACGAGGCCCTCCGGGGCGCGGATGTGATTGGCACCGCGACATCGTCGAAGACGCCGCTGGGGGCCTTCGAGGGCCTCTCCCCCAGCGTGCACATCAACTGCATGGGCGGGCACACGGTGGAGGCCCGGGAGGTACCGCTCGAACTGCTGCGAACATCGACGGTGATCGTCGAGGACCTGGTCACGGCGCTCGCTGAGGCCGGACCGGTCCACGCCAGCGCCATCACCCTGGGGCAGCTCGTGCGGAGGGACAGCGGTCCCCTGCGCGCGGGCCGCACCGTCTTCAGCTCGACGGGCCACGCCTTCCTCGACGTCCTCACGGTCGCGCACCTGTTGCGAGAGCTCGAAGGACGCCACCGGCCCGCGAGCCCCTGAGCCATTGAACCTGGAGGAGCACATGATGAAGGAGTTGCCCCGAATCGATTTGACGTCCGCGACGCCAGGGTCGGAAGCCGAGCGCCGGGCGGCGTTCGAGATCGACCGGGCCTGCAAGCAGGTGGGCTTCTTCACCCTGAGCGGCCACGGCATCGCGCCAGCGGTCTTCGAGGAGGCCTATGCCCTCTCACGGGCGTTCTTCCGCCAGCCGTTGGATGCGAAGAACCGCTGCCGGCTGCAGTCCGGCTTCACCATGGCCGCGGACGACTACACGCCCTACGGCTACAGCGGCATGCTGGAGGAGAACGCCTACGCGTACATGGGCCGCAAGGGGCTGCCCAGCGACTACGTGGAGAAGTTCAGCGTGGGCCGGCTCATCGAGGACGACGGCGCGAGGCTGCCGTTCAGCACGGACGCGGAAGGCCAGCGGCTGCGCGCGGCCCTCAAGGCGTACTTCCGCGAGTGCGAGGCGCTGACGGCCCGGCTCACGGAGCTGTTCAGCATCGCGCTGGACCTGCCCCGGGACTTCTTCGCGAAGAAGACCTCCGCCTCCACCGACTCGCTCCGCTCCCTGCTCTATCCACAGCTCAGTACTGAACTGGTCAACGACCAGGGCATGGGTGAGCACACGGACGGCACGCTGCTGACGATGCTGGCGCAGACGGGCCCGGGCATCCAGGTGAAGGAGCGCGGAGGTTCCTGGATCACGCCCACGCTGGAGCGGCGCGACCACCTCATCGTCAACATTGGCGACCTGATGGCCCGCTGGTCCAACGACGAATACGTCTCCACTCCGCACCGGGTCGTGCTGTCCGGCGGCGAGCGGCAGTCCCTGGCGTTCTTCAAGCTCGCCAACGACGACGCGCTCATCGAGTGCTTCCCCAAGTTCTGCAAGGACACGCCCGCGAAGTACGAGCCCGTTGTCTACAAGGCCTTCTCCCTCCAGAAGATGAACGCGCTGTTCGGTGTCGGCGACGCCGGACGCGCCTGAGGCCCAACCATGATCGGCGAATTCAACGAAGCATTCCTCGCAGCGCTGGAGGAGGGCTGGACTCCCGCGCGTGACGCCACGGCATACGCGAGCACGGTGGCAGCCATCCGCGACCTGGACTCTCCCATGTACGAGCAGAGCCAGTTCTCGCATCCGCTTCTCTTCAGCGAGGCGGAGTTCCAGGAGCTGAGCCGGGCGTGCCGCGCCCTGCTCTCCGCGCAGCTGAAGCTCATCGGCCACCTCATCGACACGCACTCGCGGGAAGGCCTGCTCGACCTGCTGCGGATGCCCCGGCGGCTCGCCGCGTTCATCCACTGGGACAACCTGCGCCACGGTGACGCGTCGATTGGCCGCATGGACGTGGTGCCGACGCGGCAGGGCTACTTCTTCTGCGAGTTCAACATCTTCCCCGGCGTGGGCGGAGGCGAGGCCTACGAGGGCTCCCGCGCGGCCACCGAGGCGCTCGGCTTTCCACGGGCCAAGCTGATGGGCAGTCCGCTGCGGGACCTCGCCGTGCTGTACGCGGAGGAGTGCCGGAAGCGGGATCTTCGACGGGTGGTGATCCTCGACTCCACCGGGCACTCGAACCTCGGGTACCCGAGACAGGAGTATCTGAAGCGCTACCTCGAGGAGCTGAACCCAGGGGTTCCGGTCCATATCCTCGATGAGGTGCGATACCCCGAGGCGTGGCTGAAGCGGGAGGAGGCGGAGCGAACGCTCATCCACCGCATGTTCACCTACGAGGAGGTCACCGACGGCTTCGAGTTCCTAAAGAAGCTCTGGGCGAGCGGCGCGGTGCTCACCAACGGTTTCGAACCGGAGTTGCGGATGAGCAAGCGGTTCCTCGCGCTGCTGTGCGAGCCAGGCCACCAGTCGCTGTTCAGCGACGAAGAGGTCGCCACCATCCAGAAGTACCTGCCCCCCGCCTTTTCGCTGTCGGAGGAGAACCTGTCGGCCGCGCTGCGCGACAAGGCCGGCCTGGTGTTCAAGATCGACGACAGCAGTTCCTACGGCGGCAGTGGCGTGCTGATGGGAACGGACTGGCCCGCGGACGAGCTGGAACAGAAGCTGCGCGAGGCGGGCGTCGAGCGGTGGATCTGCCAGCGCGTCGTGGAAGCGGAGACCGTCCGTCTGCGAGCGGCCGGCGACACGGCCGCGGAGGAGTACCGGCTGGTGCTGGGCTTCTACTCGTACGGAGGAAAGGCGAACGGCTTCCTGGTGCGAGGCAGCCGCACTTCCAAGGTGGTGAACATCACCAGTGGAGGCAAGCTGGGGTGGGCGTTCGTCGTTTCCGAGGAAGGACGCCAGGCCTTCATCCGTCACGCGCGAGGCCGCGCGGAGGACGTCACATCAAGGAGCGCATGAACCATGGCGGCGAACCTCATCCTTCTGGGCGCGAGGCAGTTCATCACGGAGCGGGCGTGGCAGCTGGGCCTGCGGCCGCTGATCATCCAGCAGCCGGGGCTGTCCGATGATCACGTGAACCGGCAGTCCGACCGGGTCCTCCTCATGAGCTACGACGACCCGGCGCTCATCCCCATGCTGAAGGCCGCGCACGCCGTCACCCCCTTCGTGAGCGCCATCACCGTCGCGGAGGAGGCACTGATTCCCTGCGCGCGCATCAACGAGGCGCTGGGGCTGCGGGGGACTCCTCTGGAGTTGGTGGAGAAGACGCGCGACAAGCCGGCCATGCGGCGGGTGCTCGACTCCGGCGGGTTCTCGCCCGTGCAGTGGGCGGCGGTGAAGACGCGGGAGGACGCCGTCGCGTTCGCCGAGCGACAGGGTTACCCGTTCATCCTCAAGCCCGTGGACGGAGTGGGCAGCATCGACGTGAGGCTCGTCCGTTCCGCGGCGGACCTGGAGGGCGTGCTGAACGGCCGCGCGTCGTGGATCGCCGAGGAGTACCTGGACGGCCCTGAGTACTCCGTGGAGTGTTTCTCCTTCGCGGGACGCCACGTCATCCTGGGCATCAACGAGGAGACGAAGAGCACGGACCCCAACGGCAGCGCGTTCCTGGAGGTTGCCCACCAGGTCCCCGCGCCGATGAGCCCGGAGCGTGACCGCGAGGTACGGAACTTCATCCGGAGCTTCCTGGACGTGCTCGGCATCCAGGACGGGCCTTCGCACACGGAACTGAAGTACACGTCGCGCGGTCCCCGCATCGTGGAGACGCACACGCGGTTGGGCGGAGACCGGCTCTGGGATCTGGTCCGGCTGACCACGGGGCATGACCTGCTCGACATGACGCTTCAGTGGGCCATGGGGACGCTCAAACCCCTGGAGGCGGATCCCGTGCCCCGAGGCGGCGCGGCCATCCAGTACTTCACGCCGCCGCCCGGCAAGCTCAAGCGAATCAACGGTGCGCTGGCACTGCGGCGGCTTCCCGGCGTGGTGGACATCTCGCTCGCGGTGGAACTGGGCACCACCATCCGTCAGGCACTGAAGTCGGAGGACCGCGCGGGCTACGTGCTCGCCTACGCGGACACCGTGGAGCAGGCGCAGGCCGTGTGCAGGGAAGTCAGTCAGCGGCTCGTGTTGGAGACCGCCTGAGGGGTCGCCAGAAGTTGGTCGCCAGATCCTGCGCTCCAAAGTCCTCCGCGAGGACACGCGCCTCGCGGAGTGTGGTGGTGGGCCGCACCGGCGTGCTGAAGCGGATGCCAAGGCGAATCCGCGGACAGAGGCGCCCTGCCGGGAGCGCCGACTCCCAACTGGTCCGACAGTCGGACCAGTTCGCGCCGCATCAGGCCCAGGGCCGCGCCCGCTTTCGCGTCCATGTCAGACCCCTGTGGTCTGGTGCGAGAGGCTTGGACGAGGAGGGGGACGGGGATGGTGCGGGTGGGGCTCGTGGCGTACGTGGAGGAGCAGCTCGAGCGCGATATTTCGCTGGGGAGGCTGCCGAGAAGCGGGGAGTTGGGCTCGGAAAGGATGCTGGCGCGCATCTACGGGGTGAGTCGGGGCACGGTGCGCGAGGCACTGCGGCGGCTGGCGGCGCGAGGGCTGGTGGTGCAGCGCTCCGCGCGCAGGGCGCGCGCGGTGGCGCTGGATGAGTCGCTGACGCTGGAGAACCTGGGACTGGCGCTGCATGACGAGCGCCGCCCGGAGTGCCGGCGGCTGCTGGAGGGCTTCTTCAGCCTCAAGCGGCAGGTGCTGGTGGAGTTGCTGGCCGACTGCTGCGCGAGGGCCTCCGGGGCGGACCTGCGCCCGTTGGAGGATGCCTGCTTCAGGCTTTGGGACGCGGCGCGATGGCACCCAGGGGTCCGCTGCGCGCAGTTGGAATTCGAGCTGCTGAGGCTGGCGGCCCGGATTGCGGAGCGCCCAGGGCACCTGCTCCTCATCCAGTCGCTGCAGTGGGCCTTGCGAGGCAAGGCGTCCCGGCTGCTGTCCCTCATGGGCGGCGAGCCGCTGCGCCAGTGGACCACCTGCGCGATGGGGGCCCTGGACACTCGCGACGTGCAGCGACTCCAGCACGAGCTGCCGGCGCTGCTGAAGGCGTGCGATGAGCGCGTGCTGGACGACTTCGCCCCCGCCCCCCAGGCGCAGGAGTCCCCTCAAGCCCAGGACGCCCAGGAGTGCTTCGTCGGCGCTCCTGAGTCAGTCACCGAGCAGGACGATGCGCCCGCGGCACGCCCCTTCGTTGAAGAGCTTGGCCTCGACCGCCCCGCGCCGGCCAACGAGGCCAACGAGGTGCTCGGAGTTGCCTCCTGCCCCCAGGTGCAGGCTCCTCCCTTGGAGGCAGACAGCGGGGCGCTGCCGTTTCCATCCGTCCCTGAGCCCACTCCCCGTGAGCCCGGTGGGGAGTGCACAGAGGCGGACGGGACGAACGCAGCCTTGGGCAATCTGCCCGACTGTCGGACAGGGTGGGCCGCTTCGTCTCCAGAGGGGACCCTCCAGGTCGAACCTCCACCGGCCGACTCCCTCGGCCCCACCCGCGTGACGGTTCGCAAGGAGGACGAAGCTCTTCGCGGCACTCAGAGGAACCCTCTGAGCCGGTGGGCAGCACGCCTCTGGCGCTTCATTGCCCATTTTTTGGGGTCACCTGCTTCGTGAGCGGCGACAGCCCTTCGCGTCCTCTCTCGCCCATGAAGCCGACGTATGTCCCCTTGCGGGGGAGAACCTGCGGCGATTGACCGCGCACGCATCCGCCCGATACCGCGCCTCCACGCCGGATGGGGCAACGAGCTTCTGGCCAACCCTTCAGGCGATGCGTCTTCCGGCGCAGCGGTGAGTCGGAACCCGCCGCATCGGACGCATGCGCGCCTCCGTCCCTCCTCGCGGAGGTGGAAGTCAGACCTCTGGTCCATGGTCCGGGTTCCTCGCACCTTTCTCGTTAAGGGACTTGTTCATGGATGCAGTGAGGAACGGCGAAGACCTCTTCCATTCAGCCACCAATCTCGTGGACCTGCTCTGCCTGCGCGCGGAGCAGTTGGGAGAAGCGCGGCTCTACCGCTTCCTGGAAACCGGAGACGTGGAGGGCTCTTCGGAGGAGTGGAGTTTCGCCCACCTGGACACGCTGGCGCGGGCGCTGGGCGCGTGGCTGCGGACGCTGAACGCAACCGGTGAGCGGGCGCTGCTCCTGTACCCGCCGGGCCTGGAGTTCGTCGCGGGGTTCATGGGCTGCCTGTACGCAGGGGCCATCGCCGTGCCGTGCTACCCGCCGGATCCCTCGCGCATGGACCGCACGCTGCCCCGTCTGCGCGCCATCGCACGGGACTGCGGTGCGCGCTTCGTGCTGACGACGAGCGGCATCCTGGAGATGTCCGAGTTCCTCACGCCTCAGGCGCCGGAGCTGGGTGAGCTCCAATGGGTGGCCACGGACATGGTGCCGATGTCGCTCGCGGCGGCCTGGAAGCGGCCGGAGCTGGCGCCGGACATGCTGGCGTTCCTCCAGTACACGTCCGGATCCACGGGCAACCCCAAGGGCGTGAAGGTGAGCCACGCCAACATCCTGCACAACGAGAAGCTCATCACGCGCGCGTTCGGCTTGAAGCCAGGCCGCTCGCACGGCGTGGGTTGGCTGCCGATGTTCCATGACATGGGGCTCATCGGGAAGGTGCTCCAGCCGCTCGCGCTGGGCTTCGAGTGCACGCTGATGTCGCCCATCGCCTTCCTGCAGCGCCCGCTGCGCTGGCTGGAGGCCATCTCTCATTTCCGCGGCACGGCCAGCGGGGGACCCAACTTCGCGTTCGAGCTGTGCGTGCGCGAGGCGAAGGACGCGGACCTGACGCGGCTGGACCTGAGCAGTTGGAACCTGGCGTTCAACGGCGCGGAGCCCGTGCGCCACGAGACGATGGAGCGGTTCGTCCAGGTGTTCGAGCCGTGTGGCTTCCGCCGTGAGGCGCTCTATCCCTGCTACGGGCTCGCGGAGACGACGCTGATCGTCACCGGCGGCACCAGGGGCACGCGCTACGTGCACGGACACTACGATGCGGCCTCGCTGGAGCGCGGCACGGCGCTGCCCGCGAGCGAAGGAGCGGGGACGCGGGGACTGGTGTCGTCGGGTCGCGGCTCGCCGGATCAGCGGCTGCTCATCGTGGACCCGGAGTCTCGCCAGGAACGTGCGCCGGGCGCGGTGGGTGAAATCTGGGTCGCTGGGCCGAGCGTGGCGGGCGGCTATTGGAACCGTCCCGAGGAGACGGCCCACGCCTTCGACGGGCGGCTGGCCAACGGCGAGGGGCCGTACCTGCGCACCGGTGATCTGGGCTTCGTGTCCGGGGACGGAGAGCTGTTCGTCACCGGCCGGCTCAAGGACCTGCTGATCATCCGGGGCCGCAACCTGTATCCGAACGACCTGGAGTTGACGGTGGAGCAGGCGCACCGGGCCGTGCGTCCGGGCTGCACCGCCGCGTTCCGCGTGGAGGTGGACGGCGAGGAGCGCCTGGCCCTCGCCGCCGAAGTGGATGTGCGCGAGGACTTCGACGCGAACGCGGTCGTCTCCGCGTTGCGCGCGGCGCTCGCGCAGGAGCACGAGGTGAACGCGCACGCGGTGCTGCTGCTCCAGGCGCGCAGCATTCCGAAGACGTCCAGCGGGAAGATCCAGCGGCACGCCACCCGGGAGGCGTACCTCGCGGGCGAGCTTGAGATCATCGGTTCCTCCGTCGCGCAGGAAGTACCGGCGGTGGAACCGGTGGCCTCCGTCCCCGTGCTCGAGCGCCTGGAGGCCGCGTCCGAAGCTGAGCGGCCCGCCGTCCTCACCGGGTTCCTGCGCGAGACGCTGGCCCGTGCGCTGCGCGTGGCGCCTGGGGCTCTTGCCGATGATGTCTCGCTCGCGGGGCTGGGGCTGGACTCGCTGATGGCGATCGAGCTGCACGGTGAACTGGAGACGGCGCTGGGCGTGTCCCTGTCGCCCGCGTTCCTCTGGCAGCACCCCACCCTCGCCTCCGCCGCGCTGGGGATGTTGGAGGCGTGGCGCGGGGCCTCGGGTGCCGTGCTGCCTCCGCTGACGCGCGGGCACCTGGATGGGGATTTGCCGCTGTCCTCGGGCCAGCAGCGGCTGTGGTTCCTGGATCGGCTGGTTCCCGACAGCGCCCTCTACAACGTCCACTTCCAGCTGCACCTGACCGGAAAGCTGGATGAGGCCGCGCTGCGGAGTGCGCTCGATGGGTTGTTGCTGCGTCACCCCGTGCTTCGCGCCTCCTTCCCCGAAGTGGAAGGCCAGCCGCGCCAGGTCGTGGCCCCTGTCGCGTCGCTGGAACTGCCGCGCATCAACCTGCGTGCGCTCCCTCTGGACGAACGTGAAGCGGCGCTGCGGCGGCATGCGCTCGCGCACGGACAGCCGCCCTTCCGGCTGGCGGAAGGGCCACTCGTGCGTGCCGCGCTCGTGGCCCTGGATGACTCCGAGCACGTCCTGCTCATGACCCAGCATCACATCGTCACCGATGGCTGGACCCTGGGCCTGCTCGCGCGCGAACTGGCGGTGCTCTACGGCGAGGCCCTGGCGGGTGGCTCCAGCACCCTGCCGCTGCCCTCCTTCCTGCCGGTGGACCATGCGCGGTGGCAGCGTGGCCTGGGCCCCCTGCTGGATGATTCGCGGGCGTGGTGGGGACGGCGCCTGGAGCACCTGCCCCGGCTGGAACTACCCACGGACTTCCCGCGTCCACGCGAGCCGAAGTTCCACGGCGCGCTGCACCGGCTGTCGCTGCCGCGCCCGCTGGTGGACTCCCTGAAGGCGCTGGGACGCGAGGAGGGCTGCACCCTCTTCATCACGCTGGCGGCGGCGTGGACGGCGCTCCTGCACCGCTACAGCGCGCAGGAGGACTTCGGCCTGGGCACCCTCGTGGCCAACCGCGAGCGGCCCGGCTTGCGCGACATGGTGGGCTTCCTCGCGAGCACGCTGGTGCTGCGGATGGACGTGTCAGGCGCACCGGCCTTTCGTGAGCTGCTGGGCCGCGTGCGCCGCACCTTCCATGAAGCCCTGGCCCATGCGGACGTGCCCTTCGAGGACGTCGTGGGCGCGGCTCGCGCGAACCGTGGCGCGGAGAACCCGCTGTTCCAGGTGAACCTCCTGCTGGAGACCCTGCCCCCCGTGTCCATGGACGTGCCCGGCATGACGTGGCGGCCGGTGCTGCCCACGCCCGACGGCGCAGTGGAGGGCACCGCGAAGTTCGACCTCCAGCTCGCGCTGGTGGAGACGCCCGAGGGCCTGGACGGCGCGCTGGAGTATCGAACCGACCTCTTCACTCCCGACACTGCGGCGAGGCTGGCCCGGCACTTCCGGACGCTGCTGGAGGGCGTGGTCGCCTCTCCCGGGATGTCAGTGGCGGACGTGCCGCTCCTCAATGAGACGGAGCGGAACACGCTGCTCCACGAGTGGAACGACCTGACGCTACCGTCCCTGCCGGATGACTCGCGTTGCCTGCCCGCGCAGTTCCGCGCGCAGGTGGCTCGCACTCCGGACGCGGTGGCGGTGGTGGCGGATGATGAAACGCTCACCTACACGCAGCTGGATGCGGCCAGTGACGCGCTGGCGTGGCACCTGCGCGAACACGGTGTCGCGCGCGACGTGCGCGTGGGTCTGTGCGTGGAGCGCTCCGCCAGCATGGTGGTGGCGATGCTCGGCATCCTCAAGGCGGGCGGCGCCTACGTCCCGCTGGATCCGGACTCCCCGCGCGAGCGGCTGGCGGCGATGCTGGAGGACTCGCAGGCGCGGGTGCTCGTCACGCAGTCGCACCTGGTCCAGGCCCTGCCGGCGGACGGCGTGCGCACCGTCCTCCTGGACTCGGAGGATGCCTTCGAGCTGGAGGTGCTGGGACCTCCTCGCGCGGGCACGACGCCGGATGACCTGGCCTACGTCATCTACACTTCCGGCTCCACCGGCAAGCCCAAGGGCGTGATGGTGCCGCACGGGAGCGTGGCGAACTTCTTCAGCGCCATGGACTCGCGCGTGGGCGCGGCTCCCGTGGGCACGTGGCTCGCCGTCACCAGCATCTCCTTCGACATCTCCGTGCTGGAGCTGCTGTGGACGCTCGTGCGTGGCTTCCGCGTCGTGGTGCAGGGCGATGGCGCGGCGATGAAGACGCCCGCTCGCCGCGCTCCGGCCGTTTGGCGGAAGCCGCTGGACTTCAGCCTCTTCTACTTCGCGGATGACGCGGAGGCGGCCGGGGGCGACCGCTACCAGCTGCTGCTGGAGGGCGCGAAGTACGCGGACGCCCATGGCTTCGCCGCCGTGTGGACGCCCGAGCGGCACTTCCATGCCTTCGGCGGCCTCTACCCCAGCCCCGCCGTCGCGAGCGCCGCCATCGCCGCCGTGACGAAGCACATCGCCATCCGCGCGGGCAGCGTCGTGCTGCCCCTCCACCACCCGGTGCGAGTGGCCGAGGAGTGGGCGCTCGTGGACAACCTCTCCGGAGGCCGGGTGGGCATCTCCGTCGCCTCCGGGTGGCATTCGAACGACTTCGTCTTCGCACCCGAACACTACGAACAGCGGCGCGAACGGATGCTGGAGGGCGTGGAGACACTGCGCCGGCTGTGGGCGGGAGAGACGGTGCGGTTCCCCGGCGGCGCGTGCGCGAAGGTGGACGTGACGCTGCGGCCCCGCCCCGTGCAGCGGGCGCTCCCCCTGTGGCTCACCGCCGCGGGCAATCCGGACACGTTCGTCAGCGCCGGCCGCATGGGCTGCCACGTCCTCACCCACCTGCTGGGCCAGACGTGGGAGGACCTGGAGCGGAAGGTGTCGCTCTACCGCCGGGCCTGGCGCGACGCGGGCCATGAGGGGGACGGCCACGTCACGCTCATGCTGCACACGTACATTGGCGAGGACGAGGCCCAGGTGCGCTCCGTGGTGGAGGGCCCCTTCCGCGACTCCCTCAAGAGCTCCGCGGACCTGATGCGGGGCCTGGGGCGCACGCTGGGCATGGACATGGACGCGGCCACAACAGCGGACCTGGACCGGCTCGCGGGCCATGCCTTCGAGCGCTACTTCGAGACGAGCGGCCTGTTCGGCACACCCCGCTCGGTGCGAGAGCGCGTGGAGCAGCTCCAGGGGCTCGGCGTGGACGAGGTGGGCTGCCTCATCGACTTCGGCATCCCCACGCAGACGGTGCTCGACAGCCTGCCGCGCCTGCGCGAGGTGAAGGACCGTCACGCGCGGGACCACCGCCGCATCGGACGGGGCCGCTCCATCCCCGAACACCTGCGCGAGTCCGGCATCACGCACCTGCAGGGCACGCCGTCGCTGGCGCGCACGCTGCTGGCGGACGACCGCGCGGCGCAGTCGCTGACAGGCCTGCGCCGCTTGATGGTGGGCGGAGAAGCCCTGCCCGGAGCCCTGGCAGTGGCCCTGCGGCAACACCTGTCCAAAGACGCCGAGCTGCTCAACATGTACGGTCCCACGGAGACCACCATCTGGTCCGCCACGCACTGCGTGGATCCGGATACGGGTGAAGGCGTGGTGCCCCTGGGCACACCCATCCTGCGCACGCAGCTCTACGTGTTGGACGCGCGCATGGCACCGGTGCCGGTGGGCGTGCCCGGCGAGCTTTACATCGGCGGAGAGGGAGTCGTGCGCGGCTATCTGTTCCGCCCCGCGCTCACGGCGGAGCGCTTCGTACCGGATCCGTTCAGCGAGCTGCCAGGCTCACGGCTGTACCGCACGGGCGACCGGGCCCGCTGGAGGCCGGACGGCACGGTGGAGTTCCTGGGCCGCATGGACCACCAGCTCAAGGTGCGAGGCTTCCGCATCGAGGCCGGTGAAATCGAAGCGGCGCTGACGGCGCAACCCTCCGTGCGCGAAGCCGTGGTCGTGGCACGCGAGGACGTCCCGGGAGACGTGCGGCTCATCGCCTACGTCGTGGCCCGTCCAGGCATGACCGTGGAGGGCAACGCCCTACGCGAGGCCGTGGCGCGGCGGCTGCCCGAGTACATGGTGCCGTCGGTGGTGATGGAGCTTCAGGTCCTGCCGCTCACGCCCAACGGCAAGGTGGACCGCAAGGCCCTGCCCGCGCCCACCGCGGCGCGGGCCACCCGCGCCGCGTACGTGGCCCCCGAGGGCCAGGTGGAGGAGCGCATCGCGGAGGTGTGGCGCAACGTGCTGCGCGTCGAACAGGTGGGCGTGCACGACCACTTCTTCGACCTGGGCGGGCACTCACTGCTGATGGTGCAGGCCCATGCGCAGCTGAAGACCGTGCTGGGCCAGGACCTGCCCCTGCTCAAGCTGCTGGAGCACCCCACCATCCGCGCGCTGGCGAAACTCGCCCGGCAGGAGCCCGCCACCGCGCAGGCCTCCGTGGACGCGGCCCAGGACCGCGCGAAGCGGCAGCTGGAGAGCCTCAAGCGCCAGCGTCAGCGGACGGGCCGCGAGTAACGGCCCCAGGTCCGCCCCGGGAGGTCCATGCGCCCGGGGCGGATGAAGTCCCAAGGCCCGCGGCCGGACCTCAGCGCTTGCGCGCGAGCACCCGCCGCACTTCCACCAGGCACGCGTCCGTCACGGCCTCCACGGACAGCTCACCGTCGATGTGCACGATGCGCTCGCGCTTCTCCCGCAGCGTGATGGCCTTGAGGTACTGCTTCGCGATCCGCCGCTGGGCCTCGTCCGCCTCGAACAGCTCCGCGGGGCCTCCGCGCACGGCCCGGCGCTTCGCCGCGACCTTGGGGTCCACGCCCACGAACAGCGTCAGGTCCGGCGACACCGCGTGCGCGTTCACCGTGTCCACCCACGCCATGGGCAGGCTCGCCCCCTGGTACGCCAGCGAGGACAGCACGTAGCGGTCGCACAGCACCACCTTGCCCTCCTCCAGCGCCGGCAACACCCTCGCCTGCAGGTGGTCCATCCGGTCCGCCGCGAACAGGAGCGCCAGCGTCTCCTGCGCCAGCGGCCCCCGGCCCTGCGGCAGGCCCAGGCGGCCCGTGAGCGCCTGGCGCAGCATCGTGCCGACCGGGCCATCCGAAGGCTCGCGCGTCGTCACCACCGCGCGCCCTTCCGCCCTCAGCGCGGACGCCAGCCGCTCCGTCTGCGTGGTGGTGCCCGCACCGTCCAGGCCCTCCAGCACGATGAACCGCCCCGGAAGGGCGACCTTCCTGGCGGCGCTCACCGGGGAAGGAGCGCCGCGGGGTTGTCCAGGTGCAGCTCGCGGCGCAGCGCGAGCAGCGCCTCGTAGCGCTGGAGCTCGTCCACCAGCACCACGCGGCCCTTGCGGTAGCTACGGAAGCCGTACACCAGCAGCCCCAGCGCCAGGAGCGTCGCTCCCCAGGCCAGCAGCGGCGCGCGCAGCGAGTCGTAGAACAACTTCCCCGCCGCCCCCGAAATCAGCATGAAGGCGATGACGGAAACGCCCGCGTGGGTGAAGTGGGTGGTGCTCTGCCGGGTCGCCAGACTCTCCTGCAGCTGATCGAACCGGGCCCGCTTGTCCTGGATATCTGCGCTCACGGAGCCGGGCATCCTACATCACATGCCCCAGCCCGTCGAGTCGCCCGCCGGGCGGCGCCCACCTATACGGACGCGCAGTCACAGGTTCCCCTCATCCCAGCCATCGAACGGACGCACGCTCGCTCCCCGGGCATGGCTTGCCACCCCACCCCCCTCGCGTTACATGCCGCGCACCATGCCCCTCCACGTCGTCAGCAGGGCGAGCACCCCCGACATGAGCCGAGACTCCGAGTTGAACACCATCGAGGAGGCCATCCGGGACATCCAGGCCGGCAAGTGCGTCATCGTCGCCGACGACGAGGACCGCGAGAACGAAGGCGACCTCATCATGGCCGCCGAACTGGCCACCCCCGAGCAGCTGGCCTTCATGGTCCGCCACACCAGCGGCATCATCTGCCAGCCCATGCTCGCCGAGCGGCTGGACGCGCTGCGCCTGCCCCAGATGGTGGCGGAGAACACCGAGTCCCACCGCACCGCCTTCACCGTCTCCGTGGACTTCCGTCACGGCACCACCACCGGCGTCTCCGCCAGCGACCGCATGAAGACCATCCGCGCGCTCGCCGACCCGAACAGCACCGCGGACGACTTCCTGCGCCCCGGCCACATCTTCCCGCTGCGCTACCGCGAAGGCGGCGTGCTGCGCCGCGCGGGCCACACCGAGGCGGCCGTGGACCTGGCGCGCCTCGCGGGCCTGCAGCCCTCCGGCATCCTCTGCGAGCTGGTGAAGGACGACGGCACCATGCAGCGCATGCCGGACCTCAAGCTGTTCGCGCGCGAGCACCAGCTGAAGCTCATCACCATCGCGGACCTCATCGAGTACCGCAGCCGCAAGGACCGGCTGGTGCGCCGCGAGGCCGGCCAGAGCGTCGTGCGCACCCGCCACGGCGAGTTCACCGCCTTCACCTATACGTGGACGCCCGACGGCGCGAAGTCCCTGGTCCTGGTGAAGGGCGACCCCGCGAAGGCCCAGCCCGCCCCGCTGGTGCGCCTGCACGGCGCCTGCGCCCTGGGCGACGTGTTCGGGTCACCGGATTGCAAGTGCAACCTGCTGCTGGACCGCGCCCTGGAGCACGTGGCGCGCGAGGGCAACGGCGTCATCGTCTACCTGCCCGGCATGCACGGCAACGACTTCGGCATCCACCACAAGCGCGCGGGCGACGGCAGCAACGCATCCTCCAGCCGCACGCCCAATGAGTCGCGAGACGTGGGCATGGGCTGCCAGATCCTCACCGACCTGGGCGTGAGCGCCATGCGCCTGATGTCCAACACGGACATGACCTACCGGGGCCTTTCTGGCTTCGGTCTCACCATCGAGTCGCGCCAGCCGCTCGTGGTGGAGTAGCGAAACCCGGGAGGTTCGCCGGACGCCCCGTGTCAGACCGGAATGGGAGGGTACGCCCCCATTCCAGCACGACCAGGGCATGCAAACGGAATCGCGCCACGGCATCGACGACGACCCGGAGCGGCTCCAGCGCGCCGCCCCCGGGCCCGGGCCCTTCTCCCGGTTCGTGCTGCTGTGGATGGGGCAGACGGTGTCGGGCATGGGCTCGCACCTGAACGGCTTCGGCCTGGCCGTGTGGATGTACGAGCACACGCGGTCCACCTCGCTCTACTCGCTCATCGCCCTGGCCAGCTTCGCGCCCGGCGTGCTGGTGGCTCCGCTGCTGGGCGGCGTGGTGGACCGGCACGACCTGCGCAAGGTGATGATGCTCGGCCATGCGGGCGGGGCGGTCTGCACCGTGCTCATCGCGGTGCTGCTCTTGCTGGGGCACTTGAGCGTGGCCGCCCTCCTCGCGCTCGTCGCGGGCGGCGCCGCGTTCAACAGCGTCCAGCGGCCCGCCTTCACCAAGGCCACCACGTTGATGGTGGCTCCGGAACGGCTTCCACGCGCCAATGGCCTCATGCAGTTGGGCCTGGCGCTGGGCTACATCGTCGCGCCGCTGCTGTCGGGCACCCTGCTGCCACGGATTGGCGTCACCGGACTGCTGGCCCTTGACGTCATCGCGGCGGCGCTCTCGCTGGGGGTGCTGCAGCCCCTGCGCATCCCCGCCGCGCCACCGAAGGAGTCCGCGCCGGCGAAGGCGTCCATGGGAGGCCGCGCGCTCCAGGACGCCGCGGTGGGCTGGCGCTATATCCGCGAGCGGCCGGGCCTGTTGGGACTCCAGGTTCTCATCACGCTGATGAGCTTCAACCTGGGCATCCTCCAGGTGCTGGTGACGCCCCTGGTCATGTCCTTCACCGACGCGCCCACGCTGGGCGCGGTGATGACCGCGGGGGGGCTGGGCATGCTCGCCGGAAGCCTGCTGCTGCTCGCCTGGGGCGGTGCGCGCAGCCGCGTCTGGGCCGTGCTCGGTTTCGTGTTGCTGCAGGGCCTGTTCATGGGGCTGGGCGCGTCACGTGCGTCCGCATGGACGGTGGGTGCGGGCGCGTTTGGCGTCCTGTTCACCGTCCCCGTCATCCTGAGTTGCAACCAGACCCTGTGGCAGCGCAAGGTCCCCACCGGCTTGCAGGGCCGCGTCTTCGCCGTGCATGCCGCGCTGTCCGGAGGCGCGATCCCTGTCGCCTACCTGCTCTCCGGGCCGCTCGCGGATCACGTCTTCGAACCGATGATGGCCGTGGGCAGGCCCCTGGCCCCGGCGCTGAGCCCCTGGGTGGGCGGCATGGGGCCGGGCCGGGGGATCGCCCTGTTCTTCCTGCTCCTCGGCATCGCCACCGTGTTGCTCGTGGTGGCCTGCGCCCTGCTGCCGAGCATCCGGCGCGTCGAACAGGTCCTGCCCGACGCGCCCGCGGAACCCCTTCCCGGCGTCTCGACCTGACTCAGCCCAGGTCCTTCAGGGCCGCGCGCACGGCGGACAGGTCCGCGGGCAGCTCCACCGGCGGGTTCGCGTATGCGGACTTCACGTCCGCCAGCGTCTCCCGGTGGTAGCCCACCTTGAAGTCCGCGAACTTCAACCCGTGCGCGGTGGCCACCACCGCGACGCTGGCGCCCTTCGCCATCACGCCCGACGCGACCAGCTTCTCCACCGCCGCCAGCGCGACGCCCGTCTGCGGACAGGCGAAGGTGCCTTCACGGTCCGCCCGGGCCGCCGCGTTGGCCAGCTCCGACTCCGACGCCTCCTCCACCACGCCGTCGAACGCGCGCAGCATCCGCACCGCGCGGCGGAAGGACACCGGGTTGCCAATCTGGATGGCGGACGCGAGCGTCGCTTCCGCCTGCATGGGCACCAGGTCCTGGAAGCCGCCCCGGAAGGAGCGCGCCAGGGGGTTCGCACGCTGCGCCTGCGCCACCGCGATGCGCGGCCGGCGGGTGATGAGCCCCAGGTTGAACAGCAGGTCCAGGCCACGGCCCAGCGCGCTCGCGTTGCCCAGGTTGCCGCCCGGGATGACGATCCAATCCGGCGGCTCCCAGCCCAGGTCCTGGCACAGCTCGACGGCGATCATCTTCTGGCCCTCGATGCGCAGCGAGTTCATCGAGTTCGCCAGGTACAGCCCCGTGTCCGCCGTCACCGCCTGCACCAGCTTCATGCAGCCGTCGAAGTCCGTGTCCAACGACAACACGCGCGCCCCGTTGGCGATGGGCTGCACCAACTGCGCGAGCGACACCTTGTTCTTCGGCAGGAACACCACCGCCGGGATGCCCGCCGCCGCGGCGTACGCGGACAGCGCCGCGGACGTGTCGCCGGTGGACGCGCACGCCACCGCGCGGATGGGCGTGCCTCGCGAGCGCAGGTGCTTCACCGCGGACACCAGGACGGTCATCCCCCAGTCCTTGAAGCTGCCCGTCGGGGAGACGCCGCACTCCTTCAACATCAGCGAGCCCAACCCCAGCTCCGCCGCCATGCGGGGCAGCGGCTTGAGCGGCACGCGCCCCTCGCCCAGCGAGACGATGTCCTCCAGCGGCAGCTCCGGCAGCGCCCACTCGCGCTTGCCCCAGACGCCGGAGCCGTCCGGCAGCCGGGACGTCGCGAAGCGGGATTCGAAGCGGCGCTTCCACTCCGCCGCGGGGATGGCGCGCAGGGCGGCCTCGTCGTGGGCCACCTCCAGCAGGCCTTCGCAGCGCGGGCAGCGGTAGACGACCTCCCATAGCGAGGCGGTGAAGCCACAGCCCTCGCTGCACGCGTAGCCCGCCTTCAACGCCGGAGCCGTCATCCCTCCGCCTCCACCTTCGTGCCGCACGCCACGCACGGGCGGCCCGGCCAGCCCGGCACGTGGCAGGAGGGACAGGGCACGCGCTCGCCATCATCCGCGCCCTTGCGCTTCGCCGTCGCGGCCGCCGCCACACGGACGCGGGGCAGCCGCATGCCGCAGCCGTCACACAGCAGGCCTTCCGCCTGGACATGGCGGCAGTAGCGGCACGTCACCGCGCCCACGGGAGCGGCGGTGCGCACGCCGTCGTCCTGTGCGCGGCCCGTGTCCAGGTCCGTCATCTGCGCCACGGGCACCTCGCCCGTGACGCCTGAACGGGTCAGCTCCAGGTCGGGCACGGACATGGCCGGCAGGTCCGGCCCCGAGCGCAGCCGCGTCAGGTCCAGCTCCGGCATCACGGGCGCGTCCACCGGCACGCGTCCGCCCGCGTGGTGCGTCAGCTCCAGCTCCGGCAGTGGGGTCACGACTGGGGCCGGGGGGGTCGCGAGGCCGGGAAAGCGCTTGCCACAGCCTTCGCACTCTTCGCCTTCCGACTGCACGTGGTCGCAGACCGGGCAGATGATCATGGGCGGGACGTTACCGGTCCCCTCTCCCGTCGGCAACGCGACCCGGGACCCAGGGAGTGGGCGTGCAGGCGTGCGTCCTTCCGCACCCGCCAGCTCCCTCCGCTCCCTCAGCCCGGCGACAGGCCCTGCCCTGTCATGGGCACGAAGCGCACCGGCAGCAGGCGCTCCACCTGGGGCAGCGTCCCCGGCTGTCCCCGGCGGATGCGCAGCAACTCCTGCGTCTCGTTCACCGCGCCCACGGGGATGACCATCCGCCCCCCGGGCTTCAGCTGGCTCAGCAGCGGACGGGGAATATCCTCTGGCGCGGCCGTCGCGATGATGGCGTCGAAGGGCGCCGCCTCGGGCCAGCCCAGGGAGCCGTCACCCTCCCGGAAGAAGACGTTGGTGAAGCCCAGCCGGTGCAGCAGCCTCCGGGCGGGCCGGGCCAGTTCGCGGACGATCTCCACCGTGAAGACCTCGCGGGCCAGCAGCGCGAGCACCGCCGTCTGGTAGCCGGAGCCGGTGCCAATCTCGAGCACGCGCTCACAGCCTCGCAGGCGCATGGCCTCGGTCATCAGGGCGACCACATAGGGTTGGCTGATGGTCTGCCCGTGGCCGATGGGCAGGGGGGCGTCCTGATAGGCCGCGTCCCGCTCACCGGCGGGCACGAAGTCCGCACGGCTCAGGTTGGCGATCGCCGCGAGCACCCGCCGGTCCCGGATGCCCTGCCGCGCCAGATACTCCGCTCGGCCCCAGTCTCCCATCGCGTACGCCCCCCATGCGTCTCCAGCCGGAAAAGTAAGCACGCCGACAGTCCGGGACAATCCTTGGAGGGGGCGCAGGCCTCCCCGGGCCTACCCCACCCGGGCGAGCGCGAGCCGGCCCTCCCAGCGCTCCTCCAGCGCCTTCACGAGCCCCTGGTGGTCCGGATCCTGGAGCTTGGGGTCGGTGTCCATGATGCGCCGCGCTTCCACCTGCGCGAGCGACAGCAGGTCGCCGTCGCGCACGAGGTTCGCCACGGCCAGTTCGGGGAGGCCGCTCTGCCGCGTGCCCAGGAACTCGCCGGGGCCGCGGATCTCCAGGTCCTTCTCCGCGATGACGAAGCCGTCACTGCTGCGCTCCATCACGCCCAGCCGCTCGGTGGACTCCCAGGAGCGCGCGGCGCCCGCGACGAGGAAGCAGTAGCTGGCCGCGGCGCCACGGCCCACGCGCCCGCGCAGCTGGTGCAGCTGCGACAGGCCGAAGCGCTCCGCGGCCTCCACCACCATGACGGACGCATTGGGCACGTCCACGCCCACCTCCACCACCGTGGTGCAGACGAGCAATTGGATGCGCTTGTCGCGGAAGGCCTCCATCACGGCGTCCTTCTCCTCCGGCTTCATGCGCCCGTGCAGCAGGCCCACGCTGGCGGAGGGAAAGACGACCTGCAGCTTCGCCGCGCCCTGGGTGGCGTCCTCCAGGTCCAGCTTCTCCGACTCCTCCACCAGCGGATAGACGACGTAGGCCTGGTGGCCCTTGGCCAGCTCCGCGCCCACCGCTTCGTAGACGCGCGCGCGCTGCTCGTTGTTGAAGACGCGCGTGGTGATGGGCGTGCGGCCCGGCGGGAGCTGGTCGATGATGGACACGTCCAGGTCGCCGTAGAGCGTCATCGCGAGCGTGCGCGGGATGGGCGTGGCGGTCATCACCAGCACGTCCGGCGTGAGCCCCTTGCTCATGAGCGTGTGGCGCTGGAGCACGCCGAAGCGGTGCTGCTCGTCGATGACCACCAGCCCCAGCTTCTGGAAGGACACGCCGCCTTCAATCAGCGCGTGCGTGCCCACGGCCAGGTGGATGTCCCCCTTCGCCACGGCCTCGCGCACCTCGCGCTTGTGCTTCGCGGTGCCCGCCGCGCTGATGAGCCCCACGCGGAAGCCCAGCGGCTCCAGGATGCGGCGGAAGGTGCGCTCGTGCTGTTCCGCCAGGATTTCGGTGGGGGCCATCACCGCCACCTGGTAGCCGTCCTGGAGCGCCACCATGCCGGCCACGAGCGCCACGGCCGTCTTGCCGCTGCCCACGTCGCCCTGCACCAGCCGGTTCATCGGCTCCGGGCGCACCATGTCGCGGGCGAGGTCGCCCACCACGCGCGCCTGCGCGCCGGTGAGCTGGAACGGCAACGCGGCGCGGGCCTTCTCCAGCCGCTCCGGGGTGACGTCGAAGGCGATGCCCTCCTCCGCCTTGATGCCCTGGCGCTTGAGGGCCATGCCCAGCTGGAGGAAGAACAGCTCGTCGAACGCGAGCCGGCGGTGCGCGGGGCTCTGGTGCGCGTCCAGCGCCTCCAGGTCCGCGTCGTCGGGCGGGAAGTGGATGAAGCGCAGCGCGTCCGGCAAGCCCATCAGGTGGTAGCGGCGGCGCAGGTCCGCGGGCAGCGGTTCTTCCAGGTGGTGCGCGTGCTGTTCGCTGATGCGCGAGGTCAGTTCGCGGAAGGAGCGCTGCTCGCCGCGCTCGAAGCCCGGGTAGACGGGGACGATGCGGTGGAAGTGGACGGAGGTGGTGTTCTCCAGGTCCTCGGCGGGCTCCAGCTCCGGGTGGGCCATCTCCCGGCCATTCATGGAGGCACGCACTTCACCGGAGAGCACCAGCTGCTTGCCCACGGAGAAGCGGCTCTTGAGCCACGGACCCGCGTTGAAATAGGTGGCCGCGATGCTGCCGGAGCGGTCGCCCACGACGGCGCGGAACATGCGCTTGCCGCCGCGCCCCGGGACGAAGTCGGCCGTCTTGACGGTGCCCACCGTCACGCCGCGCTCGCCGGGGATGAGCTCCGCGATGGTACGAAGGCGGCGGCGGTCCTCGTAACAGCGTGGCAGGAGGAACAGGATGTCGCCCGTGCGGCGCAGGCCCTTCTTGTCGAGCACGGCGATGAGGCGCGGCCCCAGGCGCTTGCCCAGCGTCTTGAGCGGCGCGGACAGCGGGCCGGTGCGCGGCGCGATGGACAGGAGCTTCGCCTCGGAACGGGACGCCTCCGCGCCCACCGCCTTGGCCTTCTTCTTCCGGGCCTTCTCCGTGGGAGCCCGCTCCGCCGGGGGCGCGACCTTCGCGCCAGGCTTGCCCGCGGGCGCTTGGACCACCGCGTTGCCAGGACCGGCGGCGGCACTCCGGGCCGCGGCCATGCGCGCACCGTAGGGCTGGGGTTCGCTCCGGGCAGGGACCATGGCACCGCCACGCGATGCCGTGCCCCGCGCCGGGCCCACCGCACCGGTGCGTGCACCGTAAGGCTGGGCGTCCCCCTGCGCGGGGCCTGCCGCACCGCCACGGGATGCCGCCATGCGCGCGCCGTAAGGCTGGGGTTCGGCCTTCGCCGGGCCCGCGCTCGCACCTTGAGCCGCGCCCGGCACCGGACGGGCCTGTGGCTGTCGGGCCACAGGTGCCGAAGCATCGCCTCCGCCCACCTGCGGCACGGGGGCCTGCGAACGCCACGGCGGCACGGTGTTGCCGCGCGCCTCCATCGTCCCCGGCGGCGGCGTCAACCGGCGACGGGGCGTCGCGGGGATGACCTCCCCTTCGAGCAGGTGCGCACGCTCCGGCGCCCGGGGGAACCCCGCCGCCACGGCGTTGATCTCCCCCGTGACAACCACCCGCTCCAGCTCCTCCGGCAGCGCCACGCCGCTGAGCTTCAGCGCCCCCAGCACCTGGCGCAGCGCGGCCTTGCGGTGCTCCGGAGGCGCGGGCGGATCCACGTGCGGCAGCGCCGCCTTCAAGTCCTCCAACGCCCGCGCATCCACGCCGCCGGCCGCCGCCAGGGTGCGCTCCATCAAGGTGCGCAGGTCCCGGACGGTCCCCAGCTGGGCGAAGTCCCGCTGACACGCGTACTTGAGAGGTCCAACGAGGCTGGCGAGCGGGTGGTTCACGCGGATTTTCCAGCCTCCATCCTACGAAGCGCACCTGACGCCGCAGGGAAAACGAAACCGGGGGAGCGAGCCCAGGCCCGCCCCCCCGAAGGACACCCGGCCAGCCGGGCTGCAGCGCTAGCTGGCCGTCTCTTCCTGCGGATCCTCGAAGCTGATGGACACGACCTCCAGCTCGCGCACGCCGCCGGGGCTCTGCACCGTGGCGACGTCGCCCACCTTCTTGCCGATGAGCGCGCGCGCCACCGGCGAGGTGACGGCGATCCACCGCTTCTTCAGGTCGGCCTCGGTCTCACCCACCAGCCGGTAGCTGATGGTCTTGTCGTTCTCCGTGTCCACCAGCTCCACGGTGGCGCCGAAGATGACCTTGTCGCCGCCCAGCTTCGACGGGTCGATGACCTCCGAGCGGGCGATCCAGTCGCCGAGGGTCAGGATGCGCCCCTCGATGTGCGACTGCTTCTCCTTGGCCGCGTGGTACTCGGCGTTCTCACGCAGGTCGCCGTGCGCCCGCGCGACCTCGATCTCACGCGAAATCTTGCCCCGCTCCACGGACTGGAGGTGCTTCAGCTCGTCCTTGAGCTTCTGCAGACCGTGGGGGGTCATCGGGATGTTGTCGCTCCCGCTCATCGAACCACCGCTCCTTCCATCACCTGGCTGCCAGCATCGGAGGTCCGGCGCTCCCTCCTGGAACCCGGCCCGCGACTCGAAAGGGTCAATGTAGGGAACGAGTGACTAGCGGGTCAACGAAAGCCTCACCATGACCGTCAGGTAGTGGCTGGGCGCCCGACGGCCGACCCGTTAGGCTGCCCCCCGTGCTGTCCGTCCAGGAATTGCGCGCGCTCGCCTCCGCCCTCCCCGTGGGTTCCTTCCAACATCAGCTGGGCCCCTTCGCGCTGGTGCAGCGTCCGCCGTCGGAGCTGTCCGCCGCCGCGCTCGCGCCCACCCGCATGGCGGACCCCGGCGACGTCGAACAGGGCATGCTCACCCTGCTCTTCGAATTCGACGACCTGCTCGTCGCCACCCTCCCCACCCTCCGGGACTCCGAGGTGCTGCGGATTGGCCGCCGGCTGGACTGCGAGCTGGTGCTGGACGATGCGTCCGTGTCCAAGCAGCACGCGGAGCTCAGGTGGAGCCGCGCGGAGGGCCGCTGCACCGTGCGCGACCTGGGCTCCACCAACGGCACCTTCGTCAATGCCAGCACCATCGGGCAGCGCGAGGTGCCGCTCCGGGGCGGCGACATCCTCAGCTTCGGCAACGTCCAGTTCTGGTACCTGCTCACCGACGCGCTGCATGAACGGCTGCGCGCGGGCGCGGCCTCCGGCCTGGGCTCCCACTCCGGCTGAAGGCCGCCCCGCTCCGCCTCAAGGACAGGCGCCGCAGTCCGCCGCGCACGCGTCGTAGGTGTTGGACGCCCCGCAGGACTCCGTCACCTGGCAGGTGCCATCCCCGCACACGGCCAGGTCCACATCGCGCACGCGCGTGGTGAGCGGCTGGAACGTCACGCCCCCCGCGGTGCAGCTCGCGAAGGCCACCCCCGCCGTCCCATCCGGCGCGCACGCCGCCGAGCAGCTCCCCACGTAGACCACCGGCGCGCACGTCATGCGCGGCATCCCGGAGCCATCCACCACCGCGCACGCACGCGTGGTGCTCTGGGTCGCGTCCAGGGGCGGATTCTGGCTGCCCGCGTAGAGGCCCTGCCCCTGGAAGAGGTTGCCGAAGAAGCACGACTCCGGCCGGGCGAACGAGGCCAGCTCCTCCGGGGAGGAGGGAATCTCCTGCCCCTGCGCGTCCCGGCCCTGCACGGAGATGGGCACGCTCACGCCGAACGGATTGGCGTGCGCCGCGAGACACGCGGAGACGACCTGCTGCTCGGTCACCGTCGCGGGGGCCCCGCCGGACCAGCCCGGCGCCAGGCCCAGCAGCCCCGTCCAGGTGTGCACCGTGTTCGCCGGGGCCTCCGTAAACGTGCGCGTCTGCCCCGCGGGGACGGCGCAGCGCACGACGTAGCGCATGACCTCATCCGCGAGCACCGGATTCGCGCCGAACCACGACGCGAAGGCAGCCGATGACAAGCCATTGAAGGACAGCCCGTTGAAGGACAGCCCATTGAATGACAAGCCATTGAACGACAGCCCATTGGCGGACAGCCGGTTGTAGCTGAGCGCCGCCTGCTCCTGCGTGGCCAGCGGATCCGCTGACTCGGGTTCCTTCGCGCCTGGACTACAGCCCGCCCCCAGCACCGCCAACGTCAGCCCCCACACCCACGAC
>NZ_RAWE01000410.1 GCF_003611695.1 Corallococcus carmarthensis
GGCCCCCGCGGTGAAGCCACCCCCGCCCGTCAATCGCCCACCAGCGCACAACAGCCGGTCCCCGCTCTGGACTGACGCGGCGTTTCAAGACCCGGCACGTTTTCAAACCCTCTCATGAAATCAAACCCAGACCTGGCATGCGTTGACAGCATGGATGAGAACATTTAAAAGCATGGAATTGTAACAGCGCGGCTTGAACCGGATTCCAACGCCTGTCGTTTCCGTCTGGAATCCCCAGGGGCCGCGCCTTCAGAGGGGGATGTCTTGAGCCTGCCTCGCGCGACTTCCGGCGTCATCGTCCAGCAGCAGGGCGAAGCCTTCTTCCTCCTGGACACCGAGGGCGGAGAGGTCTTCCGGGTGAACGAGACCGCCGCACGCATCTTCGAGCTGTGCCAGGGCGACACGTCCCTGGACGGGGCGGTGGCGTCGCTGGCGCTCCGGCTGGGCGCCGCGGGCCAGGAGGAGCACATCCGCGCCGACGTCCAGCGCACCGTGGCCCAGTTCCAGGAGCTGGGGCTGTGCGAGCCCTCGCGTCCCGTCTGATTCTCCGCCGTCCGCTGTCATTCATGCCGTCGGGAGTGCAAGCGATTGGCCGCCGGGGACCCACGCGTCCGCGGCGTTGACACCCCATCACCGCTGAAGGGCCTTTTCCCCTCGTGAGAGGGACAGGCCGGGCCATGTCCTGGCCTCGAGGAATCCCGTGTCCCCGGGTCGCCCCGGGTGCGCGTGATACCAGACGTGAGACGTCTCATCACGGCTGGAATGAAGCACCGGTGTGTTGGCAGGCAATGTCAGACCCCCTGTCCACACTCCGCCATGTTTCACCGCAGTGGCAGTGAATGCAGCAACCCATCCCAGGAGAACCACCATGTACATCCAGTCCCAGATCGTCCGCGTGTCCGCGTCGTCCGACAAGTGCACCTGCTCCCTCGGCATGGGCGTCCTCACGACGACCACGAGCGCGGAGTAGTCGTCCCCGTCGTCTGCCTCAAAACCCAAACACCCATCCCAGGAGAACCACCATGTACATCCAGTCCGAGATCGTCCGCGTTTCCGCCGCCACCGACAAGTGCACCTGCTCGCTCGGCATGGGCGTGATCATCGTCGCCGCGGAGTAACGCGTTTCATGGCCGGGAGGAGGTCCGCAGCACTCCTCCCGGCTGTGTCTTCTCCTCGCGCACGCCGACCCCTCCCGCCCATGCTGCCCGCATCCACGCAGGTGTTGCTCTTCACGCAGGCGGACGTCGGCGGACACGCGCTCTTCCGGGTCGTGCCCGTGGAGGTGTCCGTGCGCCCCGGCCAGGGACGGCTGTGGACGGACGTGTCGCGGGGCAATGCCTTCACCGCCGCGTGGCAGGACCATGCGCGCCACCTGTCGGTGGTGGGCCGCGCGCGCTACGCGCTGCCGTGGGAGGAGACGGACCTGCACGTCTCGCCGCGCGGGCGGAACGTGACGCTGGATGGCAGGAGCGCGTCGCTGCCGTTGTTCGTCACGTGGGTATCGCTGCTCGCGGGCCTGCCGCTGCCGTCGCCCTTCCTGGGCACGGGCGTGGCGCTGGACGCGCATGGGGAACGGCTCGCGCCCGCGCCGCGTGAATTCCTCCAGGGAAAGCTGGGCGTGGCCCAGTCCTACGTGACGCAGGTGTTCCCGCGGGCGGGGAAGGTGACGGTGTTCGTGCCGGAGGGCAGCGGGTTCGACCCGGCGCCCCTGACGGCGCTGGACGTGCGGCCGGTGCCCACGCTCACGAAGGCGGTGGAGGCGGTGCTGGGACTGAAGCCTCGCGCGGACGGGCCCGAAGCAGGGGAAGGGGTGGGGGGATGATCCGCCAGGGCGCCGGAGTCCTCCGGGAGATGTATGGGCTGACGCGGGGGCTGGGAAATCTGAGGGTGATGCTGGGCTCGGGGCTCCTGGGCATGGCGGCCTCCGGCCTGCTCAACCCGGTGATGCCGTTGTATCTGCGCTCGCGCGGGCTGGGCTTCCAGGAGATTGGCGCGCTCTACACGGTGGGGGCGCTGTTGCCCATCTTCGTGCAGCCGGTGCTGGGGGCGCTGTCGGACCGCCATGGGCGCAAGCCCTTCGTGGTGGGCCTGTCGCTCGTCACGTCGCTGATGGTGCCGGCGGTGGCGCTGGTGGACGACCCGCAGCCGCTCGCCGCCGTGATGATCCTCAAGATGCTGCTGTCGCGCAGCGCCGCGCCGGTGTCCAACGCGATGGTGGCGGACTTCGCGCCCGCGAAGCAGCGCGCCACCCTCTTCGCGCTGCTGGACGCGACGTCGAACCTGGTGTTCGTCGCGGCGCTGTTCGCGTCCTCCGCCGTCATCCGCGCGCTGTCGGTGGCGGGCACCTTCTTCCTGGCGGGGGGCCTGTTCCTCGCGGGCAGCCTGCTGCTGCTGGGGCTGGACGAACCGGCGCGGCCTCCGCGCGCGGAGCCCGTGAGGGGGCGCGCGGGCGCGGGTTGGGGCCTGGCGCTGCGGGGGCTCCTGTCGCCGTTCACCTACGTGAAGGACCA
The DNA here is from genome assembly GCF_003611695.1 of Corallococcus carmarthensis. Classification (GTDB taxonomy): domain Bacteria; phylum Myxococcota; class Myxococcia; order Myxococcales; family Myxococcaceae; genus Corallococcus; species Corallococcus carmarthensis. The sequence goes on from NZ_RAWE01000410.1 coordinate 2,511, forward strand.
GCCGGGCGCGGCGGCGCTGTTCCTCTGGCAGTTCTTCTTCACCTTCGCGCTGGCGCTGTTCCCCACGTACCTGCCGCTGTACGCGGTGGAACTGGGCGCACCCCGGGAGGCGGTGGGCCCGCTGGTGGCGGCGTCGTGGTTGACGTACGCGTTCGCGCAGCCCTTCGGTGGGCGGCTGTCGGACCGGATGTCCCGGCGCGTGGGGCTGATTGCTCCGGGCCTCGCGGGCATGGCGGTGATGGCGGCGGTGCTTGGGATTTGCGGATGGCTGCCGGACGGCGCCGCGCTGCTGACGCTGGTGGCGGCCTGGGTGCTGCTGGCGGTCCCGGATGGCCTGCACCGCTCCTCCGCGTCCGCGCTGGTGGTGGAGCAGTCCCCGGGCCCGTTGGAGCGCGGCCGCTTCATGGGCGCGCTGGGCTCCTGCGCCGCGGTGGCCTCCGTGCTCGCGCCCGTCACCTACGGCTTCCTCGCGCAGCGGGCCGGCATCGGCTGCGCGTTCCTCCTCTCGTCGGTGTGCCTCGTGCTGGCGCTCGGCTGTGTGTCGCGCGTGCGCGAGACGTCCTCCCACGCCCCGTCTGAACC
>NZ_RAWE01000411.1 GCF_003611695.1 Corallococcus carmarthensis
CCCGTCCCGCACCGGCGGGGACACGTCCCCTCCGCCCCCTGTCCCGACTGCCCCTGTCGTCCGCAGGGCGCGGCCGACGTGGATGGAGGACGACGCACCGAGCCCGGACAAGGTGTTCTTCGCCTGGGCCCAGGAGCAGCGCTGCACGCGCTTCCCGGGAGCCATCCCCGAGGCGCCCCCTCCGGGGTGGGCCGTCTGGTACGCGGACGCGCTGGCCGCCGTCGGGGGCGACGAGGCCCGCCTGCGCGCGGCATGGCTTACTTGGCTGGAGGACGCCTGGGGGCAGTCCCGCCAGCCGGTGTGCGCCGCGAGAGCCTTCGCCAGCCCCGAGGTATGGCGCCGGCACGTCCCGGGCCAGGGCACCGCGGCCGCGCCTGCTGAGGGCCCGGCGCTGCCCGCCACCGAGGCGGGCGCCACCTGGGGCCACGTGCTGGCCGCGCTCCACGCGGACGGCAAGCGCTACGTCGCCGAGCAGCTCGCGCGCCTCAACCCGACGCTGGAGGGCGACATGCTCGTCCTGGAGGCGCCGGACAGGTTCGCCGCCGCGCTCGTCCAGGACGACTACCTGCCGCTCATCGAGTCCGCGCTCGCGCGCCTCGACGTCCCGGCCCGCACCGTCCTCGTCCACACGGCGGGCACCCATTGAGCCGCGCCACCGCCTTCACCTTCGCGCAGCTCCCGCGCAAATCCACCCCGCAGTACCGCCAGCAGGAGGCAGCACCATGAACGCAGACACTGGAGCAGGCATTGGACTGGGGCAGTTGGAGCGCAGCCGCGACGTGAAGCGACTGCACGAAACCTTCCTGGAGGCGTTGGACAGGCACGACGGCGCGGGAAACCCGCTGCCGGAGTGGGAGGACGTGCCGTCGCGCGAGCGCCAGGCGTGGCGGGCAGTGGACGTGCTGGTCCGCCTCCGTGTGGAGCGGGCGGAGACGCAGCTGGGCCTGGTGCGGTCGGAGCGCGACGCCCTCGTGGAGGAAGTGAAGGCGCTGCGCTCGCAGGTCCGCTTCCTGGAAGTGCTGCGAAACCAGGACGACTTGGAGACGATGCGCGCGAAGCTGGAACTGGAGGCGCTCCGTGGTGCGCGTCGAAGGCAGGCCACCCCGCCCCAGAGCGTCCCGCCTCTGGGGGAAGCGGCGCAGGATTCCGTTCCCAACGACGCCTCAGAACGCCTCGTCTCCGTCAAGGTGACGGCGGTGGCGCCCGACGAAGATGGCGGGGGACTCTACCTCGCGGTGGAACGCGGCCTGCGCCAGGTCCACCAGGGGGCCACCATGCGCATCAAGGGCACGGAGGCGACGGCGGAGGTGGCGAGCGTGGAGGCCACGGCCTCGCTGCCCATTTTCATCAGCTTCCACTCCCCGGACTTCGCGCCGAAGGCGGGGGACGTGCTGGAGCTGCTGCCGAAGCCGGGCGACGAGCTGGCCGCGCTCATCGCGTAGAGCCACGACTTCGACCGCCGCCTCTGCAATGGGAAGCAGAAGCGGCGGATGTGGTACCCACTACCTCGTGGAGCCGCCTGCCTTCGGATCCTTCGGCGGTGGCGCTGCCTGTTCCATAGGAGTCAGTCCTTGGGCCAGCAGCTTCGCGTTCCCCAGCGCTGGAGCGCTCATGAACATCGAAATCCATGAGACTTTTCCGCTGGAGTCGTCCTTCTCGGCTACCACTGCCCCGTCAGGCTTGACCTCCGATACTCGCGCCTGAGTTGTCATTGGTCGCCAGTCCGAAGCAACCAGTGCTCTGAACGCATCGCGCGCGGTCGGGACTTCGAAATCCCATGTTTCCCACGCTCCGTCCGGCTCCCACTTCGTTCTGTACCTTGGCATCCGCTCCACCCCCGGCCGTTCCAGCTTGGGCCACCGCGAGCCTATCCAATGGTGCACTGCACGCACAGCACCAGCCACTCCTTCCGGAAGCGTCCCGCGCGCGTGGTCTCCTTCAGCACGAGGGTGCCCTCGCGCGGGGCCACCTGGGCGCCGCACCGGCACTTCCCCGCCTTGAGGTTGGGTCGCCTGCCCTGCTCGGCGCTCGCGCACTCCAAGTGCCGCGTGCCGGTGGCGGCGGAGTACTCCACGAACTCGCCCTTGAGGATGCGCCCGCCACACCCGGCTGCGGTGCACGTGCCCGCCTTCGCCGCGACGATGGTGGGCACGGCTACGCGCCCCACGCCGACGGGCGGCGGGACTCCACGGCCGGGAGATCCAAGCCGAGCTGCGCGCCCTGCCCCGCCGGGCGCGGCCGCACGTCCCGAAGCGCGGCCGCGCGGCGCTGGCGCAGCTTCCCCGCGGCGCGCGCGGGCAGCTCCGGCCCGAGCCCCTTGGCGTCCATCGCCTCGCGCATCCGATTCAGGCCCTGGACGTGCAGCCGGTGCACCTCGTCTACCGGCAGGCGCAGCTCGTGCGCCACGGTGCGCTCGGAGGGCTCCGCGCCCGGGGCGCGGCCGTAGCCCGCGAGGGACTGCACCACCACGCGCTGCAGGCGGGGCAGCTGGTACAGCGCGGTGAGGGCCGCCTCGCGCTCGGCCACGTGCTGGTGGCGCGCGGCCGTCCTGTCCACCAGCCCCAGCCGCGTCTCCGCGTTCGCCGCGGCGTCCGGGCGCCCGTCCTCGCCAGCCAGTAGCTGGTCCAGGGAGACGGTGGAGATGGAGCCCTCCCCCAGCGTCAGCACGGAGGCCTCGTCCAGGCCCTGGGCGCGCAGCGCGGTGGACACCGGGATGCCCTCGGCCCGCGCGGCCTTCTTCGCCCGCCGCAACCGCTTCAGGGCGTGGTCCGTGACGTAGACGGCGTTGCGCTCGCCCGCCGCACAGCGCTCCATGGCCTGCCGGGCCAGGCGCAGGACGTAGGCCGGGTAGAGGCAGCGGCCCGGCGCGAGGCCCGGGGTGAAGCGGCGCCAGGCGCGACAGGTGGCCAGCTGCCCCTCCTGCTCCAGGTCCTCCGCGGACACCTTCCAGCGGCGGGCGAGGGCGCCGGCCGCGCGCACCAGGTGTGGCCGCACCAGCTGGGCGAGGCGCCCCTCCGCGCGCCGCTGCTCCGGGCAGCCGTCGGGCAGCTCGCGCAGCAGGTGCAGCAG
>NZ_RAWE01000412.1 GCF_003611695.1 Corallococcus carmarthensis
CCGTGCCGCTGCCCGGCTTCCCGGTGCCACCACTCCCCGGCCGCCCCGCCCCGCTTCCCGGCCCGGGTCCAGAGCCCCCACCCTTCGCGGGCGGCGCGCAGTCCGCCGGCGCCGGTTCGCAGTCCGTCGTGGAGGGGGCCGGACGGCCCGGCCGCTCCGGACGCCCGTACTGCGCGAACTCCGAGGCCAGCCGCTTGGACTCCTGCTGGAGCCCCCTCAGGTCGATGCGGTCGTCGTTGAGGTTCGGCATCGGCAGGCCGAGCAGCTTCTTCTTCGCCGTGTCCACCTGTTCGAAGAAGGTGCGGTTGTCGACGAGGAACCGGGCCGCGTCCCGGAGCGAGGGCGACACGTTCCGGTCCTGCGAGATGCGCTGGAGGTCCGCGTGCGACAGCGAGCCGTCCTTCTTGCCGTCCAGCAGGTCCAGGTAGCCGAAGTTCGCTTCCAGCGTGCGCAGCGAGTCCGCGTAGTCCAGCAGCTTGGGGTCCAGCGGGCTGCGGCTCCCGGACGCGCCTCCCGCCTGCGCCCCACCCACCGACGCGGAAGCCGCGTAGCCCGCGCCCGCCTTCGCCGCGTCCTGGGGCGCGCAGTACTCCGTCTTCGCGGACGGGTTCTTCTTCAGCTCATCCGCCACGCCCAGCGCGCCGCTGGCCGCCATCATCACGTTGCCGGTCATCACCCCCGCGGCCGTCTTGATGGAGTTCGTGAGGACGGGGGGAAGCCCCAGGGCGTCCCCCGCCAGGTCGGTCACGGCGGCCATGGGGCCGCCCAGCAGGTTCGCCACGCCTTTGAGGATGTCGAGCATCGATACTCCCGCGCGGCGGGTTGAAGTGGGTGCTGCCGGGTGCCGCGCGCCGTCTCTTCGGACGCCAGCGGGCATTGCAGCGGCGGTGCCGGGCGCACCGGCGCGTGGGGCGAGTCGAAACGCGGGGTTGGCCAGCGGGGCCCACCGTCAGCGTCCCCACCCACGGACGGTCCGGTCCGTGGCGGAGGATTGCGGTTAGAGTCCCGCGCCCATGCGCACCTTCGGGCTCGACTACGGCACCAAGACCATCGGGGTGGCCGTCTCGGATGGACTGGGGCTCACCGCCCAGGCGGTCACCACCGTGCGGCGCACGTCGCTCAAGGGGGACCTGGCGGAGCTGTCCCGGCTCGTGAAGGAGCACGAGGTGACGCGCTTCGTCCTGGGGCTGCCCCTCAACATGAACGGCTCGGAGGGGCCCCGCGCGGAGGCCACGCGCAAGTTCGCGGAGGTGCTGGAGAGCGCGCTCGGCCTGCCCGTGGAGCTGTGGGACGAGCGGCTGTCCACCGTGGCCGCCCAGCGCACCCTGCTGGAGGCGGACGTGCGCCGGGAGAAGCGGCGGGAGGTCATTGATCAGCTCGCCGCGCAGTTCATCCTGCAGGGCTGGCTGGACGCCCACCGCCCCAGGACCGACGGCTACGACACCGGCTACGACGACTACGACCCGGAGGCTTGAGCGCCGCTGGAGCGCCGCCTCCGGGAACGCCGGGGCCGGCTACGGCTGGCGCCGGTACACGTGCAGCGGCGCGGAGAAGCCGTCCTGCTCCTGGTACGCCACGCCGTCGAGCGTGAGCGTCCGCCCGTCCAGCTTCACGCCCGGATCCTTCACCAGCTGGCCCCCGTCGAAGCGCACCAGCACCTCCGGCCGCGCGTCCCCCAGCCGCTGACGGAAGGTGTCCCAGCGCACGCGCGCCATGCGCATCTCCGGCAGCCCGGAGAAGAAGGCCACCTGCAGGTCCATGTAGCGCGGGTCGTCGTCGATGGCCGCCGCGCCGCCCTTCGCAGCCACCTCGTCCTTGAGGAAGCGCGCCACCTGCATCACCGCCACCGGGTTCGTGGACGTGGGGCTCACCGGGCGCAGCGAGTCGTGCAGGCCGCCCTCGGTGCGGAAGGTGTAGAGGCCCAGCGCCACCGGCATCACCACCGCCAGCACCGCGCTCACGCCCACCACCGCGCGGCGCGCGAAGTCACCCCGGCTGCCCACCACCGCCGCCAGGCCCGGCGCCAGGAACACGGGCACCAGCACCAGCTGCGTCACCGTGAAGCGGGCCAGGGGCACGAAGCTCAGGAGCACCGCCGCGCGGAAGGTGAAGTACAGCGCGGGCAGCACCGCCATCACCACCAGCCAGCGCGTCTCCGGGTGCTTCTTCCACGCGCGCACCATGCCCACCCCGCCCAGGAGCGCCACGCCCGGCGTCAGCGTGAAGAGCGCCACTCCGGGCCAGAACCCCAGCTGCTGCAACCGCCAGCCCAGCGCCCCGCCCGCCCCGCCGGAGTCGGACACCCACTGCTTGTGGAAGTCGTCCACCGCCTTGATGGGGAAGAACGGGTCGCCGTGCGCCAGCTCGTTGCCCTGCATCCACAACAGGGGGAACGGCAGGCACACCAGCCCGAAGCCCACCGCGCGCGTGAGCGACGCCACCCGGTCCTCGCTGCTGAACACCAGCGCCACCGTGATCAGCGGGATGTACATCCACGCGTCGTAGCGGAGCGCGCACGCGAAGTTCAGCAGCACCGCGCCCCAGAACAGCGGCTGGAAGCGGTTCTCCTCCACGCCTTCCGCCACCAGCGCGAACACCGCCAGCATGAAGAACAGCGACACCGCCTCGCTGCCCGCGGTGGTGGAGAACTGCAGGTGCATGCCCCACGCGCTGAAGGCCAGCCCCGCCGCCACGCCCGCGCGCCAGCCGAACAGCCGCCGCGTCAGCGCGAACAACGGCACCACCGACAGCACGCCGAACACCAGGCTCACCAGCCGGCCCGCGACGTCGCGCTCGAACACCGACAGCACCGCGCCCACCAGGTACAGGTGCAAGGGGCCGAACTGGTACGTCCCGTCCTTGTAGGAGGTGATGACGTGCGGCGCGGCCAGCCACCGCTCCGCCAGCTCCGTGCGCACCACCGCGTCCCCGAAGAGATTCTCGTTGATGAAGAACACCCCCAGCCGGGGGAGCAGCGCCGCGACGAGCAGCAGGCCCACCAACCACCGGGTGGACGGCTCGGGCTGGGGGGCGGGCACCGCGGACAGACCGGGCACGAC
>NZ_RAWE01000413.1 GCF_003611695.1 Corallococcus carmarthensis
GGGCGGGCCCGACTGCGCGGGCTGGCGTCCGGGGACCGCGGCCCCGGAGGCCATCACCATCAGCAGGAAGAGGGCGCGGCTGTCGTAGAGGTCGCCGCTGGACTGGGCGCCCAGGAGCACCAGCACCGCGGCGCCCACGGTGGCGCCGTCCAGGCCCTGGCGCCGCAGGAGCGCCGAGCGCACGAAGGTGGCGATGACGGCCGCGAGCAGGAGCAGCCCCACGACACCGCCCTCGCAGAAGACCTCCAGGAAGAGGTTGTGCGGGTAGACGCCCAGGCGCAGCGCGGGGAACGCCGCCAGCCCCGCCCCCGCCACCGGGTGGTCCTTGCCCAGCTGGAGGGCCCTCTCGTAGAGGATTTCCCGCCCGGACAGGTACACCTTGCCGTCGTTGCTGCTGGCGCCCCCCGCGCCCGCCTCGTAGTTGAGGGTGAGGCGCAAGAAGCGCTCCTGCACGGAGTTGCTCAGCGCCTCCCCCAGCGGGGAGAACATGGCCACCGCGGTGATGGCGGCGGTCGCCAGCAGCAGCATCAGCAGCAGCCGGCGCAGCGGCACGCGCCCCACCACGAGGCAGGTGGTGATGCCCGCGAGGATGGCGGCGGAGCCTCCGCGCGAGCCCGTGAGCAGCGCCAGCACGACGCCGGTGGCGGCCACCGGAATCCACAGCCACGCCTGGCCCTTCCAGTACCAGAAGTAGAGCGCCCCAATGGAGAGCAGCCCCATGAGCCGCGCGAAGATGTTGGGCCCGCCGCCCATCACCGCGAGCCGCGCGCCTCCGCCGCCACCCAGCAGCTGCTTGATGCCGGTGAGCGCGAGCAGCCCCGTGGCCGCGACGACGGCGGCCCAGAACGCGTCCAGCACCCGGGGCGCGGGCTGGCGGAGCGTGGCCAGCGCGAAGCCCACGCACATCATCCCCACCAGCAGCAGGTCGCAGACCTTGGTCAGGGAGAAGAGCGGGTCGGGCGACCAGGCGGTGCTGGCGCACATGTAGCCCAGGAAGCCCAGCATGGACGCGATGAGCGGCGGGTCGAAGCGCGCCTCGCCGGGGCGCGCGTCGCGCCGGGCGCGGTGCAGAAGCCCCACGCTGGCGAGCAGCGCCCCGCACAGGACGATCCAGAGCCGCAGCTCCTGGATGAGGTTCGTGTCCACCTCCTCGTTGACCGCGAGGCCCAGCCGGTGGAAGCCCCAGCGGCCCGCGAGCACGTAGAGGGCCGCGATGAAGCCCAGTCCTGTGCAGCGCATCCAGCTCACGGCGTTGGCTCCCGGTTGGCCTTCAGCCCGCGGACGGGTATTCGTATTGGTAGACGCCGCTCACCGCGCGGCCCGTCCGGGAGCGCGGCACGCCATTGAGGACGATGCCGTGGGCCGGGACGCCGCTCTGCTCCAGCTGGTGCAGCGCGGTGGCCACCTCGCGCAGGGACTGGGTCGCCGCGCGCACCACGGCCAGCCGCACGCCCGCGTGCCGGCCCACGAGCGCCGCGTCCGTCACCGCGAGGATGCAGGGCGTGTCGAAGAGGACGGCGTCGTATTCCGCCGCCACGCGCGCCACGAACGTGTCGAACGCCGCGCCGGCCAGGAGCTCCGCGGGGTCCGGCGGAAGCGCTCCCGCGCCCAGGAACGACAGGCCGGGCGCGGCCTGCTGGAGCAGGGCCTGCTCTAGCGTGGAGGTGCCCCGCAGCACCTCATGGAGGCCGGGGACGCGCGCCTCGCGGAAGCACCGGTGCAGCCAGCCGCCGCGCAGGTTCGCGTCCACCAGCAGCACGCGCTGGCCCGTCTCCGCCAGCACCCACGCCAGGTTGAGGGCGGTGAAGGACGTCCCCGCGCCGGGGCCCGTCCCGGTGAGGGTGACGACGGGGCTGCCCGCCTCCTTCATGGCCCGCTGGAGCCGGGTCCTCAGGCCCCGCACGGCTTCAATGGTGACGTCCCGGGGGACGCTGCGCGCCAGGATGAGGGACGGGCTCCGGGGGCGCGCCGCGTGGCGGGGGCCCGTGGGGACGCTGGCGAGGACGGGCACCGCGAGCGCCGACTCCAGGGCCGCGGGGTCGGTGACGCCCGCGTGCAGCGACTGCCGGGCGAAGGCCAGCGCGACGCCGGCCACCAGCCCCAGCACCAGGCTGACCGCGAGCACGTCCGGCTTCGCGGGCCGCACGGGCAGGCGCGTCACCACGGGCGCGTCGATGAGGCGCGCGTGGGTGATGGTGCTGGACTTGAGCACCCGGTACTCCTGGGCCTTGTTGTTCAGCTGGAGGTACAGCTCGTTGGCGACCTTCACGTCGCGCGTGAGCTGGGCGGACACCCGCTCCGCGTCCGGGACGCCCTTGAGCCGCGTCTCCAGCGCGGTCCGCTCCGAGTGCAGGCGCGCCAGCTTGCGCTCCGTGGCCAGCAGCAGCGGGTGATGTTCGGTGAAGCGCTGCCGCAGCTCCGAACGCTCCAGCGCGAGCGTGGAGATGTCCTTGTCCAGGGCCGCGCTCCGGTTGAGGACGGCCTGCACCTCCAGCGCCAGGTCCACGCCGCCCTTGCCGGCGCGGTAGTCGCGCAGCGCGGCCTCCGCCTGCTCCAGGCCCTGGCGCAGGCCGGGCAGCTGGCTGTCCAGGAAGGACAGCGTGCGGCCCGCGTCCTCGCTGCGGCGCTCCGCGTTGGAGCGCACGTACGTGTCCGCGATGGTCTGGAGCGTGGTGGTGGCCAGCACCGGGTCCGGCCCCTCCAGGGTCAGGTTGAGCACGCCCGTGCCGGCGCCCTTCTCCCCCATGCGCAGCGCGCGCTGCAGCTCCTCCACCACCGCGAGCTTCGAGCGGCGCATCACCTGGAAGCGCGTCCCCGGCCGGGCGCGCAGCGCGGTGACGGACAGCTCCACCTCGTGCGCCGCGCCTGCTTGCGTCTGGGCGCCGGTGCCCACGGCGCCGTGGAGCACGGCGCGCCCTTCGGGGCCCCACAGCGTGTACGCGCCGTCCGCCTCCGCCACGAGCGTGAGCGGCAGGTCCTCCCACTCCGGCGGCACGTTCAGCCGCTCCACCTGGAGCTGCTCCCCGCCC
>NZ_RAWE01000414.1 GCF_003611695.1 Corallococcus carmarthensis
GGTCTGGTGGGCGTGGTGCATGAAACGCAGGTCCTGGCGGGGTGGCGGACGGATCCGCTGGCGCAGGTGTCGGACGTCATGGCGCGCGTTCGAAAGACGCACGCGGTCCGCACCCGGACGCGGCGGCTGGCGCGCCTGCACGGCAAGCGTGTGGACGGGCAGAACCCTTCCTGAGGGGTGAGGTCCTGGCGGTAGAGTGGGCTCGCCGTGTCGGAAGCCCCTCCCACCGCCTGGACCGTGTACATGCTGCGCTGCCGGGACGGCACGCTCTACACGGGCGCCACCAACAACCTGGAGCGCCGCCTGGCCACGCACGGCCGGGGCAAGGGCGCCGCGTACACGCGGGCCCGGTTGCCGGTGACGCTGGTGTGGAGCGAGCCCGCCGAGGACCGCGGTGCCGCCCTCCGCCGGGAGGCCGCCATCAAGCGGCTCACGCGCGCGGACAAGCTGCGGCTCTTCGCCCGGCGCCCGGGACGGCGTTGACGCACGTCCCCGCGGCTTGTTGGCGGAGCGGATTTTCTTCCCCGGGCGGGATGCGCGCCTCGCGACAGTTGGCGCGCGGCCCGTGAGGGTTTCATCGCCTGGTGATGAAACAGCCGGGGCTCCCGGGTGGGTATACGGAAAGCCGGGGGCCGAATTAGGGTGAGGGCGTTCCTAGCAGGGGGAAGTCCATGCCGCGTTCTCACTCGTTCATGTTCGTCTTGCTCGCCTTGGGTCTGGGAAGCGCGGGGTGCTCCGCGCCCAACCACCAGCCCGTCATCCTCGCTGGACCGCGTCCGCTGGGCTCGCCGTCCACGCCGGGCGGGCTCAAGTTCGAGGAGGGAACGGTCATCCAGCTACAGCTGGAGGTGCGGGACGACGACAACGACGAGATCTTCTACCGCTGGTCGCAGCAGCCGCCGAACCCGGCCGGCACGTTCAGCGACTCCCACATCGCCACGCCCACCTGGACGGTGCCGACACCGCCGGATGACCCCAATCAGGCCATCCTCCTCTACGTGGAGGTGGAGGACCACAACGGCGGCGTGCTGCTGGGCCAGTCGCCCAACATCTACGTCCTGCCGAAGCAGCAGTAGCGGCCGCCCTCAGGCGGCGGTGGCCGCGGGCGGCGGAGAGCCCGGACGCTGCTTCGAGCGGCCCCGGGCACGCACGGCGACGAGGGTGGCGGCCACCAGGCCCACGACCGCGCCAATGGCCGCGCCCATCAGCTGCGAGTGCATCAGCGACGTCGTCACGCGGCGCACGACCTCCGGCAGGTTGCACATGGTCTGCGTGGCGAGCGGCGTGCTGTTGTACCACTCGATGTAGGAGGGGGCCGCCAGCGACGCGACGAAGGTGCCGAGCAGCGCGCCGGCCAGGATGAAGATGAGGAACGTCTTGAATGCGGCCATGGCGGGGGACCTCCTCGGCGGGTGGGCGGCGGGCCGTCCTTAGTATGTGCACGCCCGCCGCGAAAGGGGCGAAGGCGTGCTAAGGGGGCGGGTGTGCCGCTCCTGCCACTCGCCATCCTGTTCGGGGTCGTCTCGCTCGTGTGCGCGGTCCTGTTGCTGACGCACGCCTTCCGCCGCAGCGTGGGCACCGGGGTGATGGTGCTGCTCATCCCCTGCTACATGCTCGTCTACGCGTTCAGCCAGTTCGAGCACCCGCGCAAGAACCTCATCGTCGCGGGCTTCGTGGCCAGCACGGTGCTGACGGCGGTGTTCCTGGGCATGGGCGCCCACGGCATCGCGGCGGCGATGGCCCGCACGCCGCCCCCCGGCTTCTAGGCGAAGGGCGCATGAGCGGATCCGCCGCGAGCCTCGCGGGAGCCCGCTGTGGCCAGCATCCGGACGTGGCCGCGGTGGCCGTCTGCGCGCGCTGCGGCGGCTTCCTGTGCGGCGAGTGCACGGAGGTGCTGGAGGAGACGGCGTACTGCGCGCCGTGCGCCGTGCGCCGCCGGCGGGACACGCGGCCGTCGCGCCCGGTGCGGCTGGCGCTGTTGGCCAACGTCGGAGGCTTCCTGTTCCTCGGCGCGCCCGTGGTGCTGCGCTCGTGGGCGGTTCCCATCAAGATGGAAGTGCTGCTGGAGCTGGTGTTCACGCTGGTGGCGGCGGTGGCGGGCACCTTCATCTCCACGCGCAAGCTGCGGCGCCGCGACGATGTGGGCGACCGGGGCTTCGCCACCGTGCTGCGCGTCCTGGCCGCGCTGAACCTGCTCGGGCTCCTGTTCTGGGGCGCGCTCACAGCCCTCGTGCTGGCAACGTGGGGACCGGGGCCCTGAGGGCGCGGGCGCGTCACACGCCGCGCGCGTTGGGGTCCCAGAGGTACTTGTGCATCTGGAGCTGGAAGCGCACTGGCAGCCGGTCCTCGATGATCCACTCCGCCAGCTCGCGCGGGTGGAGCTTGTCGAAGATGGTGGAGAACAGGACGCCGTAGGGCTTCTGGCCCAGGCCGTGCTCGCGCACGAGCGCGCGCGACCACTCGTAGTCCTCGCGTGAGCCGATGACGAGCTTGAGCTCATCGTTGGCGTTCATGGACGTGAGGTTGCGGTAGTCGTTGCGGTCGCACTCGCCGGACGACGGCGTCTTCATGTCCACGATTTTGTGGACGGCCGGGGGCACGAGCCGCACGTCGATGGCGCCGCTCGTCTCCAGCAGCACCTTGAGGCCCGCGCCCAGCAGCGACTCCATCAGCGGATACACGCCGGGCTGGAGCAGGGGCTCTCCGCCTGTCACCTCCACCGCGGGCGTGTTCATGGCCAGCACCTGGGTGACGACGTCCGCGATCTTCATGCGGCTGCCGCCATGGAAGGCGAACTCGCTGTCGCAGTACGAGCAGCGCAGGTGGCAGCCCGTGAGGCGGATGAAGCCGCAGAGCAGCCCGGCATGGGACGACTCGCCCTGGAGCGAGAGATAGAGTTCCTTCACCACGACGGAGTCGGCGGTGGGGACGCGGCGGGGCTCGATGTGCGGGCGTGCGGCGGGCATGGCGTGCGTGCGGAGGGGCGCATCAAGCG
>NZ_RAWE01000415.1 GCF_003611695.1 Corallococcus carmarthensis
GCGTCGCGCCCACCCCTCCCGCAGGGCGTGTCGCCTCAGGCCTGCGGGAGGGGTGGGCGCGACGCACCGTTGAGGGTGGAGGTGGTCCAGATGATCATCGTCGGCGCGATGGTGGTGGGAATCCTGGTGATGCTGCTGGTGGTGGGCGGAGCCATCATGGGAGGGGCGCTCGCGCACAAGAACATCCGTGCGGATGATGCGCGGTGGGCAAGGGAAGACGCGGAGCGCGCGTCACGGCGCGACCGGGACCTGTCCGGACCGATGGGTGGGGAGCCTGTGCACGCGTGAATGCGTGAGGCGCTTTCCTCGCGTGGGTGCGAGGATGCCGTGCCGTGCGATTCGCGCTGTCTTCATTGCTGGTGCTGCTGGTGATGTCCGGGTGCAGGCACCCCGCGGTCGCATGGAAAGGTGTCGTTGAATGGCCGGATGAACGCTCGGCCCGGCCCGTAGAGAGTCCGATGCCCGCGGGCGCGGTGCAGGCCGCGGTGGGCGCTGTTCGCGAGTTCGTCAGGACGAACCCTCGCCGGTTGTTCTCCGGCTGCGAGCATCCCGAGGACGGCCTCAACGTTTCGCTCTTCACGGGCCCGACGCCGGGGCTCTACTACGTGCTGTTGGATCCCGACTTCGAGCGATGCGCGGGCCCGCGCAGGCGCATCCTGGATGGCTGGTTCTTCTACGCCGTCACGCCCCAAGGGGACGTAGTCGCGGAGTCTCCGGGGCCTCCCGACGAAGGCACACTCACTGAGCCGCCCCAGGCCCCACCGCCTGCTCCCGAAGCTCCCGCGAATGACGCCGGGCCTGGAGGGGAACAGAGAAGTACAGGCGGCACCACGACTGAATGAGGTGCTGTGTTCTCCTGGATGTGGGGATGCGCAGTGCGACTCGCGCTACCCTTGTTACTGATGCTGTTGATGGGGTGCGCCGCTTGGGTGACTGCTCCCACCACCGTCGCGGCTGCTGCGTGAATAGGGAGCATTCATGAGGGGCAGGGCTGTGGCAGCGGGATGCATCGCGTTGCTCGCGGGATGTGCCGCGAGGCCGATGATGTGGAAGACACCCATCGAATGGCCCGACGAGATATCCGCCACCCTCGTGGGGCAACCCATGGAGGCCGGAGCCGTGCTCGCCGCGGCCGGCGCGGTGCGGGAGTTCATCCGCACGTACCCTGACCCTTCGTTGTTCCAGGGCTGTTCCAGCCCGGAGCAGGGCCTGGCGGTCGCCGTCTTCACCGGACGGACCCAGGGCCTCTACTTCGTCGCGGTACACCAGGACTTCAGACCGTGTGGAGGGCCTCGCTTCCGGGTCCTTGATGCCTGGGATGCTTATGCGGTCACTCCTCAAGGAGAGGTCGTCGCGAAAGATCCGTTGGGGCCAGGGGAAACCCGGTCGGCACCGGCTTCAGACGCGCAGCCTCCAATGGAGCCTATTCCTCCAGAGTCTCCGCCACCCCCCGCGCCCGAAGCTCCCGCGAATGATGCCGGGCCTACCGGGGACGGGGGGCGTAGTAGCGGCGCAGCCAGCGGCTGAGGCCGTCCAGGCCGGGGAAGAGGACCCGCTCGGTGATGTTCGCCTGGTCGAGCTTGTCCCGGATCTCCCACTTGAGCTCCGCCGGCACCACGAGCCTGCGCACGCCTTGATGCTGGTGCCCCAGGAACTCGTTCAGGTTCAGCCCCGGCCCGTTCATCACGGAGAACAGCGCGAACTGGTTCACGATGCGCGCATCCAGCGACGGCGGTTCGAAGAACAAGACGAACGGATGCTCCGCCAGCCCGTCGAACGTCGCCAGGTCCCCCGACACCGTCGCCAGCATCTCTCCCGTGAAGACGTCCGCCCCCTCCAACCGCAACTGCTCACGCAGCGGCCGGGGCAACTGCAGGTTCGTCTGGTGATAGTCCACGCACCAGACCGCGCCGTCCTGCTCCAGCAGGTCCGTGCGCTCCGTCATGAAGTGCAGCGCCACGTACGGGCTGAACGTCCAGTCCAGCAGCCGCGTCGGCATCCCGTGGTGCTGCGCCAGCGCCAGCCAGTCCCAGATGGACGTCAGCCGCTCCGTGCCCGGCACCCCTCGCGCGTACTTGCGGAAGGCCCGCAGCAGGTCCCGCTCCAGCCGCACGAACGCGCCCTGGCGGTTGAGCGTCGCCGTCAAATCCAGCTTGGCGTCCGGAACCCCCCGGTACACGAAGCTCGTGCGGAACCGGCCCAGCGGTTCGTTCCATGAACCCGCGAACAGCAGGTCCTGCAACTCCAACCATGATGTGACACGCCGCTCCTGCATCCGCTGTCCCCTCGCCGCCTGACAAGGTGGGCCCTGCCCTCCAGGAGCACAGTGGCCAGGGGTCCAAGAAGCGGGACCGGACGACGGGCGTCCCTCCCGCCCGCTCCCCCTCCCAGCGGAGGGGCATGGACAAGGGCAGGACGCCCGGCCGTCTCAATCACAGACCTTGAAACAAAGACACTACGGCTGCCCGAAGTTCGCGGGCTGCGTGAAGGCATACGAGCTGGCGCCCGGTGCCTTGTCCTGCTGGAACATGGGGCACTTGGCGCAGGTGAAGCTCTCCCAGTCCTGACGGACCGCCACGTCGATGCAGCCGCCGTAGAAGCGGCAGTGGACGTTGCGGTGGTCCTCGATGGAGAACGTATCGGCCCGCAGCGGGAGGTGGAACTTGGTGGGTCGCGGCTGTGGACAAGGCATTGGATTCCTCTAGCCCCCCTCGAGGGTGCTGATTCCCTCTACTGACTGGTGCGTCGCGTCATTCCCGGGCTCCCGCTGCCCGGGCACTGAACGCTTGCACCCCTTCTGATTGCTGCCAGCAGAAGACCGTGTGGGTGTGACACATTCAAAAGGCACAACAGCGTAATGACGACGGGCGTCCCGGGCCCGACCCGCCAGGATGTCTGCCTTCACGAGGGGTAACCGGCCGGACAGGCCGCCGGAATCTTCACGCCCGGAGCGCTTTCCCGCGAGAATGCGGCGCGTGAGCTCCCCC
>NZ_RAWE01000416.1 GCF_003611695.1 Corallococcus carmarthensis
GCGGCAGGGAGGGGGCGGGTGGCGTGGCGGGGCGCATGCCCCAAGTCTAAAGGCCAGCACCCACGCCCGCCGGACCCCAGCCCCCGGGGCACCCCGTGTGTCCGGGGGGGACGTCGTCAGGAAGACGACTTCCGTCCAGCTTCCGGACGCTCGAGCCCTCGCAGGCCCGTGTCCTTCAATCGCCGCCGTGCCTGGGCCGCCGGAAGCCCCGTGAAGTGCATGGCCAGCGCCAGCTTCACGTTGTCCCCCGAGGCCTCCAGCAGCGCCTCCGCCCGCGCGGGGGGCAGGTCCGTCAGCTCCGCCACCATGCGCGCCGCGCGGGCCCGCAGCTTCGTGTTCGTCGGGCGCACGTCCACCATGCGCCCCCGGTACACGTGGCCCAGGGACACGAAGGCCGCGGTGGTGAGGGCGTTGAGCACGAGCTTCGTCGCCGTGCCCGCCTTCAGCCGCGTGGAGCCCGCCACCACCTCCGGCCCCGTAAGCGCCAGCACCACCGTGTCCGCGCGCATGCCGGGCCCGGGCGGGTTGCAGCAAACCAGCACCGTGCCCGCTCCACGCTCGCGGGCCTCGTCCAGCGCGCCCCGGACATAGGGCGTGGAAGCGGAGGCGGAGATGCCACACACGACGTCTTGAGCCGTCGCCCGGAACGCCCGAACCGCCCGGGCACCCGCGCCGACGTCGTCCTCGGCGCCCTCCACGGCACGCGTCAGGGCCTTCCGGCCGCCAGCGATGGCCGCCTGGACCCGCGTCGCCGGGACACCGAAGGTGGGGGGACACTCGCTCGCGTCGAGCACGCCGAGCCGACCGCTGGTTCCCGCGCCCACGTAGAGCAGCCGGCCGCCAGCGCGCAACGCTTCCGCCACGGCCCGGGCAGCCGCCGCGATGGACGGCAATGCCTCACGGACCGCGCGAAGCGCGATCAGGTCTTCTTGATGCAACCGTCGAACGACCGCCTCGACAGAGAGGAGGTCCAGGTCGTCCGAGCGGGGATGGAGCCGTTCGGTGGGCGGAAGCGCGGACTTTCGAACGCGCGTCATGCCCACCGGAAGGCTCCCGGACTTCAGGCGGCCTTGGTCACCTTGCCCGCCTTGATGCAGCGGGTGCAGGCCAGAACGCGCTCGATGCGGCCTTCGACGTTCGCCCGCAGCTTCTGCAGGTTCGGCAGGGTCCGCTTCTTGGTCTTGTTGTTCGCGTGGCTGACGTTGTTACCCACCAGCGGACGCTTCCCACAGAGGTCGCACTTCCACGCCATGACTGCTAACTCCTTGAAAACTGGGGCGTTCGACAGCAGCCCATAAAAGAGCGGCGGACCCTACCAGAAACAGGCCGGAAATCCAGCCGGATCCGACCCGAAACCTATCCCTTGAGCGGATCCTTCTTCTTCAACATGTCCTGCACCAGCTTCGCGGCGCGCATCCCCGCCAGCAGCTCGCCCTCCAGTCCCAGGCCGGGCAGCACCTCGCGGCCCGCCAGGATCACGTTCTTCGCGGGCGTGCGCTGCTTCAACCCCGTGATGCCCAGGAAGGCTTCCGTTTCGAAGCTGTAGAGGGGGTGGGGCATGAGGCGGCTGCCACGCACTCCCCCGGCGTCCAGGTAGGGGACCGAGCGCAGCGCGCGGTGCTGCTTCGTGAAGGGCATCAGCCGGTCCAGGTGCGCGTCGATGCGCGCGGCCAGCTCCTTGAGGTGCTCCTCGCCCTCGTCGCGCGCGGTGGCCGGGACGAAGGCGCCGGCGCACACCACGCGCACGCCCTCCACGTCCTTGCTCCCCGTGGCCGCGGAGGTGCGCGCCGGGTGCTGCTGCACCAGCAGCGGGCCCAGCTCCGCGTCCTGGGTGTCCACCAGCACCAGCTCGCCCATGCCGCGCGGGAGCGCCGCCTCCGGCACCACCCAGTTCACGCTGAAGAGCAGCGACTTGATGTTGGATTGATCCAGGTGCTCCAGCAGGCCGCGGTTGTGCTTCTTGTCCGTCACCAGCCGGCGCAGCGCCCCGGAGTCCGTGGCCGTCACCAGGCACGACGCGCGGTAGAGCGTGTCCGAGCGCACCAGCTTCACGCCGGAGAACTTGCTGCCGTCGAACGCCAGCTCCTCCACGATGAAGCCCGCCGGGTTGTCGCGGCCCAGCACGTCGCCGCCCAGCTCCGTCAGCCGCCGGGTGAGCACGTCGCGCAGGGCGTCCATTCCGCCGGGGTAGGTGGACGGCGCGGTGAGCACCTGGGACAGGGCCCGCGTCTGCGCCAGGGGCGCGGAGGGCTTCTCCAGGTGGACGAGGAAGGGCAAGAGGCCGCGCACCAGCGACAGCGCCGGATCCTCGCCCGCGATCCGGGGCGTGGCCTCCAGCGCCGGGTGGTCCTTGATCAGCCCCTTGAGCTTCCAGCCCTCGAAGAAGCCGTCGGGCGGCAGCTGGGGGCCTTCCTTGAAGAAGGCGTCGGTGGCCTCGTGCTGCGCGGCGCTGCCCGTGAGCGCGCCCTGGATGCCCTCGCCGGCCTCGCCGAACTCGCGCGTCAGCTCCGCGCGGCGGCGGGCGGCGTCCCCGGCCAGGTCCACCCGGTTCCGGGGCAGCACCAGCTGGAGTTCGGGGACGTGGGGCCGCAGCGCGCGGCCGATGGCGGTGGACAGCCCCAGCTCGTTGAGGGCCTCCTCCACGGCGGGCATCGCCTTGAGGGGCGGCGCGACGAACGGGGCGTAGGGCAGCACGAAGCCGTCGTGCTCGTAGCCGGGCCCCATGCCGTCGTGCTCCACCAGCAACACGCGGTGGTTGCGCTTCGCCAGGAGCGCGGCGGCGAGCGCGCCACCGACCTGGCTGCCCAGCACGATGACGTCATACACGTGCCGGGACGGGCCCGAGGGGAGCTTGAGTTTGGCGGCGGACGTCGACATGGCCGCCGAACACTACACAACGTCACCGCGTCTGGCGCCCTTTTGGCGCCCTGGTTTCCGGGGAGGCCGGTCCGGGGTGGGGC
>NZ_RAWE01000417.1 GCF_003611695.1 Corallococcus carmarthensis
TCCCCACCCCCGTCATCCTGAGCGCCGCCATGCCCTTCGCGACCCCAGATGTCCGGACAGGAGCCGGAACCCCATGAACCTGGCGAAGGTCGTCTTCGACGTGGTGTGCATCGGGGTCGTCCCGCTGGTGGGGGTGGTGTGGGCCTGGCGTCCGTACCTGCTCACCCAGAAGCTGCTCGAGCGCGGGGTGCACACGAAGGCGAAGGTGGTCCGCGCCGAAGACGAGAAGGATGACGGCACCACCTACTGGAGGGTGGAGTACGCCTTCCGCCCCCCAGGCGCCCCGGAGGTTCGCGGCGACTACCAGCACGACAAGAAGAAGTCCCGCCCCAACCCCCAGGTGGGGGACGCGCTGGAGCTGAGCTACCTGCCGGAAGACCCACGGAAGCACCAGCTCGTGGGCCAGGAGGCCGGTCTGGCGCGGACGGTCTTCTTGACGTGCTTCTTCATGCTCTTCCTCATCACTCCCGTGTTCAGGATGCTGAAGCACCAGCCGTAGCCTGGGAGAGACGCCATGCCCATGAACGCGGTCCTGATGGTGGTGTTCCTCGTGGGAGCCCCCCTGGTGATGATGGTGCGGCTGTTGCTCCAGCATCAGCTCACCCTGGAGCTGCGGGAGCAGGGACTGCACGCCCGTGGCGAGGTGGTCCGCATCCGCAGAAGCTGGACGAACGGGAAGCACCGCATCGTGGAGTACGTCTTCCCCCAGCCGGACGGGTCGGAGATCCGCGGCGAGTACAAGGAGCACCGGAACGGGCTGTTGTCCCAGCGCGCTTCCGAGGGCGACTCCCTGGAGGTCCTCTACCTGCCGGACAATCCCCACCGGCACCAGCGCGTGGGCGCGGAGGTGGGGCTCTTCGCCGTCCTGACCGGGGTATTCGGCCTGGTGGTCTTCATGTCCCTGGCCATCATCGTGATGATGAACGCGCCTTCGAAGAAGGCCCCCGCGCCGCGCGGGCCCACGCCCGCGGGCAGGCTGCGGACCTACGACGAGCCGCCACCGCGCGGGAAGCCGCTTCCCACCGGGCAGCAGCGGCAATCCGGCGCGTACTAGTTGGGCCCGTAGAAGGGCTCGTTCGCGGCGGGCACCGCGAGCGTCACGGAGCTGGCCGTGGAGGACACCGGCGCGCGGTAGATGCTGGGGTCACCGCCGGAGTCGTTGAAGAGGAAGCCCAGCTCCGTGCTGCTCGTCCAGCTGGGGAAGCTCTCCTGCACGGTGCTGGAGGTGTAGTCCGTCAGCCGTCGCAGGGAGCCGCTGATGCCCGCGGCCGTCACGTTGCCCACGAAGATGCGCGTGCTGCCGGATGACAGCCGCCCGTCCAGCGCCACCTGCCGCCCATCCGGCGACACCACCGCGCGGTTCGCGATGGCCAGCACCTCGTTGCCCAGCCGCACGTAGGTGGCGCTGCCGCCGCCCACCGGCACGAACGCGAGCTGGTCGAGCTGGAAGGTGTTGTTGCCCGCGGGCGCCACCACCGTGTTCCCGCTGGGGAAGAAGGACGGCGCGCCGTACGCGATGGTGGTGCCGGGCGTCAGCTCCACGAAGCCACTGCCATCCGCCGCGATGCGGCCCAGCGAGCTCACCGACCCCGAGCCCCGGTCGAACGCGAACACGATGGTGCGGCCATCCGGGCTGAAGGTGGGCCCGCGGAAGTTGGTGCACGCGCCGCACGCCGCGTCGTTGGTGCTCAGCAGCGTGGCCACCGGACCGCCCGTGGTGGGCACCGTCTGGATGGACGACGTGCTGCCCGAGCGCTGCACGAACACGATGCTGTTGCCGTTCTTGGAGATGGAGGGCGTGTACGCGCCGCCAGCCGTCGTCAGCCGCTGCGGGCTGTTGGGGTCACCGTCGTCGTCCACCACGTAGACGTTCCGGTCGTCGCGAACGAAGGCGAAGCCCCGGTCGAAGAGGACGTCACCTCCGGTGCCGCCACCGCCTCCGTCCAGGGGCTCGCACGCTCCCAACAACCCCACCGCCACCACGCCACCGAGCCATCGCCGCATGCCCATCATCCTCTGTCTCCCGCTGTGCCGGCCCTGTCACACGCACCGCGCCCGGCAGACTACAGGGCGCGCGGGACAGGACGTCAACGCACCCGGCGGCATTCACGCGCGCCCGTGTCCGGGAGCGCGCACGGGCGTTCAGCGGTTGAGGCGGTTCAGTTCGTTGCGGCAGACGTTGCAGGGGCCCAGCGACTTGCGGTCGATGTCCTGCGGGGACTGCGGGAAGAACATCACGCAGCGCGAGTCCTCGCAGTACGACAGGCCAATGAGGTGCCCGGCCTGATGCACCGCCTCCACCTGCACGCGGCGGCGGAGCGTTTCGCCCTCCGCGCCCTGGCGCAGCCGGAACAGGCTCATCACCGCGACCTTGGACTCCCGGTCCGCCTGGCCGAAGACGAAGGGCGAGTCCGGTTCGAACAGGTCCGCGTCCGTCACGCCCATCACCAGCTCCTGGGGCGCGTCGTCCAACACCGTGCCCAGCCGGCGCATGATGGCGTTGCAGTGGTACTGGCTGCGGTCCTTGTTGAAGGCGTAGGCCGGGGAGGACAGCGCCATCCGGCTCACGACCGCGCTGACGCCCAGGTGCGTCGCCAGCGGTTCCTGCAAGGCATTCACGATCGCGGACGGTGGACTGCCCACGGTGACCAGCAGGAGCGTCTTCTGCGGCATCAGCCCACCGCCTTCTACCTCCGGACGGACGTTGACCGCGTCCCCCCGGAGCGGAGTGGCTGGGGCGCAAGGATTCGAACCTTGATAATCAGAGTCAAAGTCTGACGTCCTGCCATTAGACGACGCCCCAGCAGGTTCGCACGCGTACTCGTGGGCCGATACTACGGCACTTTGACGGGCGCGGGAACCCACTCTGACGATGGGCCCCCTTCGCCGTGGAGTACGGGGGGTGGATCACTCTCCTCCCGGCGCCACTCGGGGGGCGGG
>NZ_RAWE01000418.1 GCF_003611695.1 Corallococcus carmarthensis
GGCGTGGGCGGGGTGCTCTCACGCGAGGGCGTGGCTTCCGGCAGCGGGCCACCCACGGCGCGCTCCTTGAGGATCTCCACGAACTCGTCGCCCAATAGGCGCAGCTCCACCAGCACGCGGGACAGCCGGGCCTGGAAGTAGTTGTAGAAGACCATCGCCTGCACGGCGACGAGGATGCCCACGGCGGTGGCGACGAGCGCCTCGGAGATGCCCGTCATCACGGCCGCGGAGCCGCCGGTGCCGCCGGCCTCCACGTCCACGCCCAGGTCCTTGAAGGAACGCATGATGCCGGCCACGGTGCCGAAGAGGCCCACGAAGGGCGTCGTCGAACCGATGGTGGCGAGCAGCCACAGGTTGCGCCGCAGCTTGAGCCCCACCTGGGCGCGTTCGCGCTCCACGGCGGACTCGATGCCGTTGCCACCGGTGGAGCGGGAGCGCTCCCAACGGTCGAAGCCTGCGAGGAAGATGTCGGCCGCCACGGCGTCCGAGCGCTCGGCGGCGGTGCGGGCGGCGGCCACGTCCCCCCGGAGGAGGTGCTTCTGGACGATCTCCCCCAGGTTGCGGGAGCGCTCGCTCACACCCCAGAGGGCGATGAGCCGCTCGATGGCCACGCCCAGGGCCACCACGGAGGCGCCCAGGAGGAGGGCGAGGGTGACGCCGCCCAGGCGAAGGTAATGAAGTAGATCGTTCAGGCTCATGATGGATGACCGGGCGGGTAGCCCTGGCTCACACTAGGACATATGAACCGCGCAGCCGCCGCAATCTTCCTGGCCCTCCTCTGTTCGGCCTGCCCCAAACGCCTCGAGTTCGGTCCGGAAGGTCGCATCGAGGACGCCCAGACGCTCTACCAGCACGTGCGCGAGCGGCAGGCGCAGGTGGTGAACCTGGAGGGCGACGCCAAGCTGCACGTGGATTCACCCCAGGGCAGCGGCACGCTCTCCACCTACCTCTCCATCACCCGTCCGGCTTTCATCCACCTGGAGACGTACGACTTCTTCAACCGCCCGGTGGCCTCGCTCGTCTCCGACGGCAAGCGCTTCGGCGTCTACCAGGCGCGGGAGAACACGTACCTCCAGGGCCCGGCGAGCGCGGAGAACGTGTCCCGCTTCCTGCCTGTCGTCCTGCCAAGCGAGGAGCTGGTGGCGGTGATGCTGGGACAGGTCCCCCTCCTGCCGCCGGAGTCCATGACCCTGGAGCTGGACGAGAAGGAGCGGGTGTACGTGCTGAAGCTCCAGCGGGGGCCCGCGACACAGACACTCCGCGTGGATCCCAAGCACCTGCGCGTGGTGAAGAGCGAGGTCCGGGGCGTGCCGGGCTACGACCTGGCGTTCGAGGACTTCGAGCAGCGCGGCGGCCAGCTCTTCCCCGGCAAGGTGCACCTCATCGCCTCCACGGCGGACACCCAGCTGGACCTGAAGTACACGGACATCCGCCTCAACGGCCGCCCGGACCTGACGCTCTACGAGCTGACGCCCCCGGAAGGGGCGAAGGTGGTGGACGTCGACGCGCGGGGCCAGGAGGTCCGCTCGGAGGGGACGGTGTCGCCCCCGCCCCCGGCGCCGGGTTCCTGAGCTTCCAGGCGTCGAAAGGCAGCGCCCCGGCGCAAACCGGGTACTATGGCGCGCACGACATGGCACAGATCAAGCTTGGAGAACTGCTGATCAAGGCGAACGTCCTGCAGGAGAGCCAGCTCAAGGCGGCGCTCGCCGAGCAGGCCAAGTGGGGCGGGAAGCTGGGCGAGATCCTCGTCCGGATGAACCTCGTCTCCGAGGACATCCTCGTGCGCGCCTTGTCGAAGCAGCTCGGCATGCCGGCGGTGAACCTGGACGCCGTGCAGATGGTGCCGCCGCACGTGAAGGCCAAGATTCCCGCGCAGACCGCGCGCGACTTCTCCGTCGTGCCCCTGCAGCTGCGCGACGACGGCAAGACGCTGGTCGTGGCCATGTCGGATCCGCTCAACGTCCGGGTGCTGGACGAACTGCGGGCCCTGTCCAAGTGCCGCATCGTGGCCAACGTGGCGGGGCGCACCTCCGTGGCGCGGGCGTTCGCGCGCCTCTACGAGGAGACGGCGGAGCTGGAGGACGCGGACACCAACTTCAAGGTGGTGGACGCGCAGGGCCGCACCGTCGTGAAGAACCTCAAGGACCTGGACCCGGCCGCCGCCGTCGCCATGTCCCCCAAGCCCGCCGCCGCTCCTCCGCCCCGGCCGCCTCCCCCCGCGGAGCCTGCCCGCCAGGCCGCCTCCGGCAGCCCCGCGGAGCTGCTCAAGAGCGTGGAGGAGGTCCAGCGCAAGGAGGTCGCGGCGCTGAAGGCCATGGTGGAGCTGCTCATCGAGAAGGGTGTTTTCTCCCGCGAGGAATACCTCGCCAAGGTCAAGCGGTAGCCCCCGGCCATGCGCAAGAAGATTGGTGAACTCCTCGTCCAGGCCGGAGTGGTGACGGACGAGCAGGTGAAGCAGGCCCTGGCCTCCGGACGTCGCGGACAGGGCCGCAAGCTGGGCGAGGTGCTGGTGTCCATGGGCCTGTGCACGGGCCGGGACATCGCGCGGGCGCTGGCGGCGCAGCACGAGCTGCCGTTCGTGGAGATCCCCGATTTCATCCCGCATGGGGTGTCCTCGCTGGTGTCCATGGACTTCCAGAGCGAGCACCGGGTGCTCCTCTTCGCGGCGGAGCAGGACGGCCGCAGCGAGAAGATCCACGTCGCGGTGGAGGACCCGGGCAACCTGACGCTGGTGGACGAGCTGCGCTTCCAACTGCGCAAGCCGCTCAAGGTGTTCGTCGCTTCGCAGGACGACATGGAACAGGCGCTCGCGCGCGGCCGGGGCGAGCCCCTGGACATCGTGGAGGCTGAACCGATGGACATGGACGAGGACGATTCGCCGGACATCCTGCCG
>NZ_RAWE01000419.1 GCF_003611695.1 Corallococcus carmarthensis
GATCAGGTCCGGCGGCGGCGGGGGACGCGTCGGGTCTCCACCGGGCAGGTTGTCGGGCTCCTCCACCTCCACGAAGAGGTTCTCGTCGGTGCGGAAGGCGAGCTGGCCGATGCACTCCTCGGCCTCCGAGCGCAGCTGGCCCACCTTCTGCTGGGCGATCATCACCTTGGTGAACTCGTGCTCGCCGGGCGCCGCCTCGCTCTTGCTGACGGCTTCCTGGAGCGCGACGTCCGCCTGCTCGGAGATGCGCAGCAGGCCCTTGATCTGCGTCAGCTTCTCGTTGGCGCAGTTGAGCTTCACCACGTCCTTGGTGCGCCGCGCCTCTTCCACCTTCTCCAGCACCTGACGGAGCGCTTCGCGCATGCCGCCCAGGGCCTGTGTGCTGCGCTCCAGCTTCTGGCTGTCCGGCACGTCACCGGCCTTGTCCAGGGCGGGCGCGGCGGGGCGCGGCAGCGGCGCGGGCGCCTGCGCGAGCGCCATCCCGGAGGTGAAGAGTCCCCCGACCACGGCGAGCATTCCCAGGGTGCGCATGCGCCTCACGAGTCCTTCCGGCCCCTTCCAAGCATCAGCGTCGAGCGTAGGAGCGAGGGGGAGGGGTGTCAACGCAATGCCCCATCGCCCTGGAGTCCGGTTTTCAGGCTTTGGATCTCAATCCTGGGGGGCCAGGCGGGCGTTGGCTTCCCGCAGGCGGGCGGACAGGCTGCGCGCGATGTTCACGACGATGAAGGTGAAGCCGTCCCCATGCGCCAACCGGAAGGTCCGCAAATCCTGAGCGGTGAGCTGGAGCAACTCCACCTCGCCCAGGGCGCGCACGGTGGCGGAGCGGTGGTCCTTGTCGATGAGGCCCATCTCCCCGAAGAACTCCGGCGGGCCCAGGACGGTGAGGGGCTTCACCCCGTTGCCCGTCCCCCGGAGCACCACCTCCACCTGGCCGCGCACGATGACGAAGAGGCTGTCGCCCAGGTCACCTTCCTCGAACACCACTTCCCCGTGCGCGTAGCGGTACAGCCGTGCCAGCTCCGCCAGCCGCGCGAGCTCGGCGGGGGCCAGCATTTCGAAGAGGGGGGATGTGGCGATGACGGCCAGCTTCTCCATGTGCTCCCCGCGGGTCCGGTGGCTCCGGAAGGTCCGGGAGTTCGAGCCTATTCCCCTGGCGAGAAGATGAACGGGTAGCTGACGGGGACGTCGTCACTCGGTTGGAAAGGGAACTTCCAGCCGCGGATGGTGGTGATGATGCAACTGCTGACACCCTCGGAGCGCAGGGTGGATTCATCCACCTCCACGTTGCCGGCGCGGCCGTCCGGCTTGAGGTTGAAGCGGACCATCACCCTGCCCTTGAGGGTGGGGTCGCGCTTGAGCTCCTTCTCGTAGCAGCGCTGGATGGACGCCTTCATGCGCTGGATGAAGCGGGCCAGGTCCTTGGGGCTGACCTCGGAGCTGTCCACTTCCGGCACCGCGTCCGCGACCTGGGGCACCTTGACGACCTGCTTGCTGCCGGTGTTCACGGTGCCCGCGCCGGAGGTCTGCGTCGCTCCGATGGCCGCTACCTTGCCGCCGCCGTCTCCCTGCGGGTTGATGCTATTGCCGCCGCCGGAGCCCGCCGTGAGCGCGCCACTTGACGTCGCGCCCGCGAGCGCCTCCGCCACGTTGGTGCCGCTGCCTGCGCTCCCGAGCACGTCCGCGATGGCGTCTCCGCCACCGGGCCCCTTGCCGCCCAGCAGCTTGAGGATGCCGGTGTTGCCCACCTTCTCCGTGAGCTGCTGCCGGCGCTCCGCGCTGTTGGCGGGAGCGGGCGCCGGGTCGGAGGAGGCGGTCTTCTTCGGGGCGGTCTCCGCCTTGTCCGGCTTCTTCTCTTCGGGGGTGACCGTCCCCTTGGGCTCCTCCTTCTTCGCGGGCTGGGGCGGGATGATGGCGCGCACGAAGCGGTCTTCCAGCTGGTCCAGCTCGACCTCGCGCTCCACCGGCGCGGGCTGGGAGACGATGAGCGCCACGCTCAGCACGTAGAGCACCAGCATCGACAGGAGGATGCCGAAGAAGACGCGGTCCACCGTGCGCCACGGGCTGGCCTTCAGCTCCGGGGGCAGGGTGGGCTTGGAGCCCGCCGCGGGCGCGGGGATGAAGTGGAAGAAGAGCGTGGCGTCCGGCAGGTCCACCTTGCCGCGGGCGCTCTCCTGCAGGGGCAGGTCGTAGGTGTCGTCCGCCCGGCGCGTGGCGAGTCCCTGTGAGCGCAGCGCGTCGAAGTCCACGTCCGACGAGCCCAGGTTGACGCGGCCCTGCATGTGCTCGTCGATGATGAGGTGGAACTGCTGGCCGCGGTTCTCCAGCACCTTGAAGCGCGGCGGGCGCGCCTCGGACGGGGGCATGACGATGGTGTTGCGGGCGTCCTCGCCAATGGTGACGGAGTCGTGGAGCAGGTGGTGCTCTTCGACGATGCGCCCGTCCTGGATGACGCCGACGCGCAGCAACTTGGGGCGGGTTTGAAGGGCCATGATCTAGAACGGGTCCTGCTGCACGCTCTGGACCACCTTGGGCACGAAGCTCTCCGTGCGGTTCAGGTCGTCGAAGCTCGGCTTGGAGCGGTCGAGGAAATAGAAGGCTTCCGGCTTCTGGATACGCCCCTCGACCTTGATGGCCTCCAGGTGGATGGCCTTGGCCGGCTTCTTCGTCGCCGGAGCCTGGGGCGCGGGCGTCGCGGCGTCCGCCGCCTTCTTCGTGGACGCGGAGTCCTCCGCCCAGGACGGACGGGCGACGGCAAGCAGCAGCAGCAGGAGGGCGGGGCGCATGGGCGTGAGTCGTGGCTACCGGACGTCTGAGGACACCTTACC
>NZ_RAWE01000041.1 GCF_003611695.1 Corallococcus carmarthensis
CCCCCACGCCCGCGCCGGACCGCTCGCCTTCACCCGCGCGTCCCGCGCCACCGAGCATCTCCATCTCGGTCGGACGCATCGAGATCGTCGGCAGCCGTGCGCCCGCGCCACGGCCGGTCGCGGTGCACGCGCCGCGCTCGCATCAGATCGAGCCCGGGCTCCCGCTCGGCCCTTTCGGCGGGAGGTGGTAGGTGGCGACGTTCAACAACCTCTACCACGCGACCGAGGCCATCAAGCACGTCCTCGAGACGCGGATCATCCCGGCGCCGGGCAACGTCATTGCCGGCCCTCCGCCCGACAACGCCATCACCATCGAGGAGCTTCGGGTGTCGCTCCTCTGGGTCAACGAGCAGGCGGGCCACAAGAACGACGGCTACATCCGGAACCCTGACGGCACGTCGTCACCGCCTCCCGCGTCACTGTCCCTCTTCGTGCTGATCACCGGCTACGGCGAGGACCCCGAGACCAACTCCGCCGGCGCCCACCGCCTCATCGGCGAGGTGCTGCGGATCTTCCACTCGGAACCGCACATCGAGCTGCCCATCCCGGCGCTCCCGAGCAACAGCGGCAGGGGCCGGATCTCGCTCAGCCTGGTGCCGCTCACGCCCGACCTGATGGAGAAGCTCTTCTCTCCGCTGCAGATCAAGCACCGGCCGTTCCTGCTCTACGAGGTGGGCCCGGTCCAACTCGTGAGCAGGCTGGCCGCGACTCCGGTGTCCCCGGTGGTCGCCCCGGGAGGCGTGGTCCTGACCGGGCCCTCCATCGCGACGCCGCCCAGGATCGCGCGGCTCGTGCCGAACAGCCTCGCTGAAGGGGGCTACCTGCGCATCGACGGCGCCTTCTCGTCTCCCGTCGACGCGGTCTGGATTGGCACCCGGAAGTTCGTCACCGGCGGCTTCGACGTCATCGAGCCGGGCCGCTCCCTCGGGCTCAAGCTGCCCACGGCCGGACCGGGCGCGATCGAGCCGGGCACCCACCGCGTGTCGGTGATGAGCGGCAAGGTCGGGTCGGAGCCCGCAGACCTTCGCGTCGTCCCGGCGGGTACCTGGTCGGTCGACGGGCCGAAGGCCCTCTCCGTGGCGAAGGGCGCGCTCTTCAAGCTGGAGGGGCAGGGCCTCGCGTCCGCCACGCAGGTGTACCTCTGGCCGGACAGCGGCATCTTCGCGCCCAGCGACGTGCATCGGGTTGGCGGCCTCACCGTCACGCCCACCTCGGTCGAATTCACCGTGCCCAACCTGCTTCCCGGCGACTACCGGTGCTCGGTCGAGCTCACCCTCGGGGCCTCGGTGCCGTTGCAGTTCACGCCGTTCGTCAGCGTGGAGATCCGGGCATGAGGGACGCCGTGCCTGCTCCCGTGTCCGCGCTCGCCCTCGCGCGCGAACTGGCGCTGCTTGGCGCGGAGGCCGCTGTGCGTGAGCGAGAGACCTCCACGTTCGACGTGGCGGCGGGGTTCGCGCATGCGCCCGACCGGTTCCGTGAGCTGGGCGCCCGGATGCGCGCGTGCCTGCTGCAACAGGACCCGATGACGGCCCGGCTGCGTGGCCGGCTCGGCCTCTCCGAGGAGGGCACCTGGCTCGTCGTCCTTGCCGCCGCGGTCGAGGCCCACCCGGAGTGTGCCGCGGCAGCGAGCATCCTCGCCGAGGATGAGCGCGTGCACCTGGTGACGCCGGCCGCGTTCGCCCGGCTCCTCGTGTCCGCGCAGGGCGTCCCCTTCGAGCGCGCCCTGTCCGAGGCGATCGCGGGGGGACCGGCGGAGCGCATGGGCCTGCTGGAGCGCATCGAGGTGGCCGTCCAGAAGCCGCTGGCGCAGGTGCCCGTGCGCCTTTCGCCCGCCGAGGCCCGGCGCCACCTGCTCGGAGATGTGCCCGACGTCGAGCCCTCGCAGCTGGCTGTCACGCGCGAGCCTCCCTCCCGCATGCTCGGGCTGCCCCAGGCACTGGTCGAAGGGGCCCGCGCCATCCTCGACGAGGAAGGGGTCCTATGCCTTCGCGCCGGGACGGCTCGCACGTCGCGTCAGCTTGGACTCGACCTCGCCTCCGTGGCTGGCGAGACGGCCTTCCTCGTTGGCACGGGCGCGGACGAGCCGCCGGACGCGGCCGAGGTGATGCGCCTGCGCGGCGGCCTCCCCGTGGTGGACCTCCACACCGCCTGTCAGTCGCGCCCCTTTCCGGAGGCGTGGATCCGGATGGTGTCGCGGCACCTCCCCGCCGTGGTGCTCCTCGTGCCCCACAACGCGTACACCGGCTCCTGGCCCACGGTGGATCTGCCGGAGCTCGATCTCGGTGCGCGCCGCCGCGTGTTCGAGGCTGAGTTCGGCGAAGGGCCGGTGGCCTCGGCGCTGGCCCTCCGCTTCCGCTCGAGCCTCGACGAGGTGCGCGCGGCCTCCCGTGCCGCCGCCACGAAGCAGCGCCTCTCGGGCGGAGCGTCCTCCGGGATCGACGCGGAAGGCGTCGCGACGGAGCTCCTCGCCCAGGGCGCGCGGAAGATGGGCCGGCTCGTCACGCACCTCTCGTCGCGCGCGGTGTTCGACGACCTCGTCGTGCCCCCGCACCTGCGCGACACGCTCGTCGACATCGTGGGCTTCTATCGTGCAGCGCCCCGGGTGCGCGCGGAGATGGGCCTCTCGGGCACCTCGCCGCTCGGCCGCGGCCTCTCGTGTCTGTTCTCGGGGAGCCCCGGCACGGGCAAGACCTTCGCCGCGCAGTGCCTCGCGAGCGCGCTCGGGCTCAACCTCTACCGCATCGACCTCAGCCAGGTCGTCTCCAAGTACATCGGTGAGACAGAGAAGGCGCTGTCGCGCGTGTTCGAGGAGGCCGAGGCCGGGCACGGCATCCTCCTCTTCGACGAGGCCGATGCGCTCTTCGGCAAGCGCAGCGAGGTCAAGGACGCGCACGACCGGTACGCCAACGTGGAGGTCGCCTACCTGCTCCAGCGCATGGAGTCCTTCGAAGGCATCAGCATCCTGACGACCAACCTGCGCAGCAACATGGACACCGCGTTCCTGCGCCGCCTCCGGTTCGTGCTGGAGTTCCCCATGCCCGACGCCACCATGCGGACGTCGCTGTGGCAGCGCTCGCTTCCTCCCGCCGCGCGCTGGGCTCCCGGGCTGGACCTGCGGCCCTTCGTGGAGCGCTTCACCCTGGCGGGCGGGAGCATCTACAACATCGGTGTCTCGGCGGCGCACCTCGCCGCGGCCGAGCCCGACGGCCTCGTGCGTATCGAGCACCTGGTCCGCGCCACTTACCGGGAGCTGGAGAAGGTCGGGCTCGGGCGCTCGCGGGAGGACTTCGGGCCGCTCGCCGTCCATCTGCCGGGCCAGGAGCAGGAGCTGAACGGCAAGCCCAGGGTCTGGGCGCGGGGGCGCGCATGAGCGGCATCTCCGTCCGCATCGACAGCATCTCCGTGCTGGGCCTCTCCGAAGGTGCCGGCGAGCAGGCCATCCAGGCGACGGTGCAGGACGCGCTGCGCAGGCTCGCCGAGCGCCTCGCGAAGTCTCCCCTCGCGCGCTCCGGAGTGAAGGAGCTCGCCCTGGAGAGGCTCTCGCTCGACGCGCTCCCCGCGGACGAACTGCTCTCCGAGCGCGGCGCGGAGCGGCTGGCCGACGAGTTGTACTCCGCCGTCATGAGGAGGTTCCCGTGAGCGATCCTGTCAGCTACCTGCGCGGCGCCTTCATCGCGTATGAGCCGGGCGGCTACCCGAACGGCGACAAGCGGGTGATTCCGTTCCGCTTCAACCCCGAGATCTTGACCCGGGCCTTCCAGGTCGAGCAGGGCAAGAGCGGTTCGGGCACCGAGGGCGCGGCGAAGGGCTCCGGCAAGGGAGAGCAGGGCGCCGACGCCGCGAGTGGCAACGTCAAGCAGACCCTCACCGTGCAGGTGCGGTTCGACTTCGACGACCGCCTCCAGAGCGCGGAGAGCCTGCCCGCGGAGCTCGGCATCCTCCCGGAGGTCAGCGCGCTCGAAGGACTGCTCTTCCCGGCGGAGAGCCCGCAGGACCGGAGCTCAGACGGCAAGGAGCCTGTCAAGGCACGCAAGCAGCGGCCCACCGTCCTGTTCGTGTGGGGCAAGAAGCGCGTGCTGCCCGTCCGCATCACCGGGATGAACGTCAACGAGACCCGCCACAACCGCGACCTCAACCCCATCCGCGCCGAGGTGGACGTGCAGCTGGAGGTCCTCACCGACGCCGACGCCAAGGACAACAAGGCCGTCCAGGACGCGCTCTCCTTCACCGCTTCGAAGCGCTCGGAGATGGCCCGGCAGTTCCTCGACACGACGGCCGCGCAGGGCACCAACATCCTGCCGCTCTGAAGAAAGGCGCTCACCTGTGATCGACAAGACGAGCCGCTACGCGAAGACCCCCACGGACACCGCCACCGACGCCTCGGGAGAGGAGGTCACCCTCGTGTCGCTCCGCGAGATTCCGGCGACGGGCGGCGTCTTCTTCCACTCGCCCGGCGAGGGGGAGCGGCTGGACAACCTGGCCCAGCAGTACTTCCGCGATCCGAAGAAGTTCTGGCGGATCTGCGACGCCTCCAGCGTCCTCGACCCGTTCGACGTGCTCGTCCCCGGACGGCCCGTCCTCATCCCGCCGAACCGCTGAGGAACCATGCCGGATCCGCGAATGCTCGTATCCATCGATGGGGAGCCGATCGAGGCCTCGGTGCTCGGTCTGCTCACCCGTATCGAGGTGCGCGAGAGCGACGCGGACCCGAGCTTCCTCGCGCTGCGGTTCAACGCCACGCAGTCTCCCGAGGGCGAGTTCTCCCCACTCGACGAGGGCCTCTTCGTGCCGTCCGCGAAGGTCTCCGTGCAGATTGAACCGCCCGGCGGCAACTCCGTGCGCCTCTTCGAGGGCTTCGTCACGCACGTGCGCCCGCACTTCGAGTCCGTCGAGTCGAACTGCTACGTCGAGGTGCTCGCCATGGACGCGGCCGTGCTGCTCGCCGCGGAGGAGCGGGTGGAGGCCTACCCCGACGTCACCGACACCGAGGCCGCGGAGAAGGTCTTCTCCCGCTACCAGCTCACCTTCTCCGGCGAGACGACCGGCACGCGCCACGAAGAGAAGAAGCAGCTGCTCGTCCAGCGCGGCACCGACTGGGAGCTGGTCCAGCGCCTGGCCCGGCGCAACGGCTTCGTCTGCTACCTGGAGCCCGACCCGCAGAGCGGCGCCGTGACGGCGTACTTCCGGCCGCGCGCCATCAAGGACACGCCCCAGCCCGACCTCACCCTCCTGCGGGACGATCCCAACCTCAAGTGGCTCGACCTCCAGGCCACGATGACCGGGCCCGCCCGCGTGAAGGGCGCGGCCATCGACCCCATTGGCAAGCGCATCGTGCGCTCCGACGGCAGCCCCAAGCTGGACCCCCTGGGCGAAGCGCTGATGGGCGATGCGCTGGAGAAGGGGTTGAAGCAGGCGGGAGCCACTGGCTCCGTCACGCTCCTACGCGACCCGTTCCCGGCGGAGACGGCCATCGCTGACGAGGGCTCGGCCGCCACCGACCGCGCGCTCTTCGGCGTCGAGGCGAGGGGCGAAGTGGACACGCCCCTGTACCGCGGGCTCCTCCGCGCGCGCCGCCCCGTGCTGATCAAGGGCGTGGGGCGGATGTTCGCGGGCGTCTACTACGTGCGCGCCGTCCGGACGACCGTGGATGAAGGGGTGATCAGCCAGACCTTCGTCGCCGAGCGCAACGCGCTGGGCCTCTCCGGGAAAGAAGACTTCGGCCAGAGCGCCGAGGAGGTTCCGCCGCAATGAAGGTGGAAGACCTGCTGCGCGCGTTCGAGGAGCGGTTCCTGCACCGCTTCTATGGAAAATACGAGGGCGTCGTCACCGACAACGCGGACCCGCTGGAGATTGGCCGCCTTCGCGCGAAGGTGCCCGCCGTCCTGGGAGAGGACGTCGCGACGGGCTGGGCCCTGCCGTGCGTGCCCTACGGAGGCGGAAAGGACCGCGGCTTCCTGTTCACGCCGGAGGTCGGTGACACGGTGTGGATCGAGTTCGCGGCCGGTGACCCGAGCCGCCCCATCTGGTCCGGCTGCTTCTGGGGCGCCCCGGAGAGCACCGGCCAGGCCGACGACCTTGGCACCGAGAGCGGCACGGAGGTGCCCACCTCCGAGGGCACGAAGGCCGGCCCGATGAAGCACCTGCTCCGGACCAAGGCAGGACACCGCATCTTCCTGGATGACGACGGCGAGGTCGTCGTGCTCGCCCACGGCGGCGACAAGGTCGAGCTGCGCCTGACCAAGGACGGGGAGCTGATCATCAAGGCCGACAAGATCAAGCTGGGCGACTCCGCGCAGCAGGCCGTCGTCCTGGGCGACGACTTCATGCAGCTCTTCAACAGCCACACGCACCCGACCGGCGTCGGACCCTCGGGGCCACCGGCCCAGCCGATGCAGTCCAGCCACCTGTCGAAGAAGTCCTTCACCGAATAGGCCCGCCATGCCCCTCGTGCTCGACACGCTCAAGACCCAGCTCGAACAGACCTGGCTCGTCCCGGAGGGCGGCTCCTATCCCCAGGACGTGAACGCGTCCGCGGACCACTTCGCGACCGCGGTCTCCAGCTGGTTCGCGGCGGGGCAGGCCGCGGGCATCCCCTGTGCGACGGCGCTCGCGCGCAAGTCCCAGCTCGCGTCGGCGGCGGCGGGCGCGCTCGCCGCGCAGTCGGCGCAGGCTGCGGGCACCCAGCTGGCCATGGGCGTGGCGGCGTACATGGCGGGCCAGAGCTTCCCTCCCGGCACGGCGTCGTTCCCGGCCGCGGCGGGCGCGGCGGTGTCGCAGATGATCGCCGTGTTCTCCGACGTGGACGGGTCGGTGTCGCAGAAGGCGCAGCAGATCGCCACGGCGTGCACGCTGCTCGCGTCCACCACCCTCGTCATCTTCCCCATTCCGCCCGGCCCTCCGCCCGCGCCCATCACCTGAGGAGGACACCCCATGGCCGATCGCTTCCTCCAGCATCCCTTCCGGTTCGGTGCCCAGGGCGGGGTCGCCGTCATCGACGACGCGGACAAGCACCTGCGCGACAAGATCCTCGCGGTCCTGTTCACCGCGCCGGGCGAGCGCGTCAACCGGCCGGACTTCGGCGTGGGTCTGAACCGCGCCGTCTTCGACGAGCTCAACGACCTGACGATTGGCGCGCTGGAGTTCCGCATCTCGCAGTCGCTCCGCCGGGACATCGGCGATGAGGTCCTGGTGGACGGCGTGGACGTGGAGGCCTCGCCCGAGGACGGGGAGCTGCTGGTCAAGATTGCCTTCCGCCGCCGCACCGACCGCAAGCCTCGCAACCTGGAGGTGAGGCTGTGACGTCCCCGTGGCTACAGTGGTCCGGCCGCCATGGGACCTCGCAGTTCCAGGGCATCGACTACCTGGAGCTGAAGCTCCTTCCCGACGAGCAGGCGCCCACGTCGGCCACGCTGGTCGTCCACCTCCAGCGGCCCTGGGTCGCCCCCCAGTTCTCGGAGAAGAGCTTCGCCATCTCCGGCGGCCTGCGGATCACCGACGTTGGCTTCACCTACGTGGGCGAGGACGGCGCCCAGAAGACCGTCACGCTCGCGCTCTCGAAGGTCGGTGATGCGTCTGATTACACGTTGACGCTCCTCTCCGCCGGAGATGGGCCGTCCAGCCCGCGGGTCCACCCCTTCTTCGGAAGCGCGACGTTCGAGTTCACCCTGAGCTGCGAGCGCGGCGACTGCCGGCCGCTCGCGGAGCAGCCCCCGAAGGCGTTGCAGCCGCGGCCCGCGGTGGACCTCCTCACCAAGGACTTCGCGGGCTTCGTGCAGATGTTCGGCGACTGGGTGCGGGTGAAGAACCCGGCGTGGGCCGACCTGTCGCCCGCGGCGCTGGAGCGCGTGCTCGTGGAGTTGCTCGCGCACCACGGCGACTTCCTGAGCTACTACCAGGACCGCGTCGCCAACGAGGCGTTCGTCGACACGGCCAGCCAGCGGTACTCGCTCCGCCAGCACGCGGAGATCCTCGGGACCCGCCTGTTCGACGGCACCGCGGCGGAGACGCTCCTGTGCTTCCAGGCCCTGAGCGACGGCTACCTGCCCGTGGGCGTCGAGATCACGACCCCGGCCGGAGCGAGCGGCGCGGAGGTGGTGTTCTGGCTCACCGAACGGTCGCGGGTGCTCGCCGCGCACAACGTGCTGCCGCTCGCCGCCTGGCCCGGGGCGGAGGACGCCATCATCCCCGCGGGCGCGAGCGAGGTGCTCCTCTGGGGCACGATCGAAAACCTCTACGTGGGCCAGCCGCTGGCGTTCCTGCAGGGCAATCACTTCTCCACCACGCCCCCGGCCGAGCCCGTCCCCCCCGCGCAGATCGTGACCGTCACGGCCTTCCGCCACGAGCGGCTTCCCGGCTGGACGGCCTCTGCTTCCGACGCCCCGCACACGAACGAGTCCGAAGTCACGGTCGTCGCGTTCGAGCCGCCGCTCGCCACCGCTGTGCGGCCGGCGTGGGGTGAGCCGGACGCGCTCCGGATCCACGGTAACCTGGGGCGGGCCCGGTTCGGCCGGTCCCGGCAGGATCGCTACAGCCGCTCCGAGACGGCCTTCTCTCGCGACCGCCAGAGCTACGTGCTGGAGCGGAGGCCGGGGTTCTCGCACCTGCTGCTGCGCGCACTGCGGCTGTCAGAGACGCAGGTCGTGTTCGAGTCCTCGGTCACGGCGGCGGGGCTCACGGTGTCCTCGGTCCGGGTGGAGCTCTCCATCGGTTCGGAGAAGTGGCAGCGGGTGGAGCACCTGCATGCCTCCCAGTCGTTCGACAGGCACTTCATCGCGACCTCCGACGAGGACGGCTCTCTGTGGTTGGAGTTCGGTGACGGCAAGCAGGGTCGCGCCGTCGAGGTGTGGTCCGAGGACGCGCTGAGCCAGGCGCAGCAGAACAGCGAGCAGCTCCCCGGCGACATCGTGGTGGACTACCGCACGGGAGACGCGGTCGCGGGCAACGTGGGCGCCGGCGTCCTGACGCGTTTCGTGCCCGGCCAGTCCTCCGTGGCGGGCTTCACCGGGCTTCGCGGGGTCAACGTGCTCCCGGGCAGGGGAGGGCTCCGGGCCGAGACTCGGGAGGCCGTGCGCCTCCGCATTCCTGCGTCGCTCCGGCATGGTCCCGTCGAGCGCGCCGTCTCGCTCGCCGACTACGCCGCGGCGGCCGCCACCGTGAAGGACGTGGGGCGCGCGACCGCCAGGCTCCTGGGTGGACCCTTCAACGCGGTGCTCGTCCTGGTGGATCCAGAAGGACAGGCGGGGCTCTCCGAGCCGCTCCGGCAGGCTGTGTTCGACCGCATCGATGCGCTGCGCATGACGGGGCGGGAGCACTTCGTGAGCGCCGCGGAGTACGTGCCCATCGACGTGCGGCTCGGCATCTGCGTGGAGCCGGGTTCGCTGCCCCACCGCGTGCGTTCGGCGGTCCTCGCGGCGTTGCGCCCCGGCTCCAGCGCCAAGCCGGGCTACTTCCACCCGGACCGGCTGAGCTTCAGCGACGGGCTGGAGGTCGGTGAGCTGCTCGCGTTCGTGCAGCGCATCCCGGGGGTGCGGTCGGTCAAGGCCCTGCGGTTCCGCAAGCTGAAGGTCCTGTCTCCGAATGAGGTCGAGTCGCGCATCACGCTCGCGCCGACCGAGGTCGTCCGCAACGACGGCGACGACGACATGCCGGACCACGGCAAGTTGAAGGTCCTCGTCGTCGGACTCGACGCGGGCGTCACCGAGAAGGACTTCGTCATCGAGGAGGTCGTTGCCCCGTGAGCCGCCCACCGCGCTTCCGCACCGCGTACTCCACCACGGGCGAGCCCCTCGCGGGCCAGTCCGTGCTCGACTACCTGCCGGACGAATTCGCCGACCTGCTCGACGAGCAGCGGACGCTGGCCTCGCACGAGCTGGGCTTTCCACCCTCCACCGCGCAGGGCGACTTCGCCGGCACGCTGATGGAGCTCGCGGCGCTCCTCGGCCACACGCTGGGCGCCTATCAGGACCGGTACGCGAACGATGCCTTCCTGGGCACGGCGCTCACGGCGAAGGCGCTGGTGCGCCACGGACGCCGCCTTGGCTACGAACCTGGACCGGGCCTCGCGGCCACCGGGTACGTGGTGCTGACCCTCAAGGACGGTGTGTCCGGCACCGTGCTCCGGGGCCTGGCGATGGGCTCGGCGTCCGTGGGCGAGAAGAAGGCGCAGGACTACGAGACGACCGAGGACGTGGCCGTCAGCGCGGCATGGAGCGAGCTCTTCCCGTACGACGCGCTCGCGGTCCTGCCGCTCGCCGGCAAGTCGACGTTCGAGGTGGAAGGGACGGGCTTCGGCATCGAACTGGGCGACTTCGTGGTCATCGAGCGGGGCAGCACCCTCACCGCACACGAAGTGAGCGCGCCGCCCGTGGAGGATGGAGGACGGACGCGGCTCACGGTGAAGCAGCCCCTCACCGGGAGCAACGGCGACTACCCGGGTGCCGTCGTCTGGGCGAAGCCCGCGCACGACCTCCACCTCTTTGGCTGGGACACGCCGGCCTCCTCCTTCACGGAGGCGGAGCTGCAAGGCGGCGAGCTTCCGGCCAGCCCCGGGGCGTACCCCGTCCACGGCTACACCGTGACGCCCGCGTACGACGCGAACGACCTCTATCTGTCCGAGGAGATCAAGAAGTCGGTCGCCGGTTCTCCTGGAGTCCTCGTCACCAGCGCGGGGCCCTCGGCGCTCAAGGTCACGGCGGAGACGTCCAGGAACGTCACGTTCTCGAAGATCCGCCACGTGGTCGTCCAGATTCCGGCGGACCCCACGAAGCCGACCGGGCCCCAGGTCACCGTGCTGGATGAGAAGCCCACCGTGAGCGTGGCGAGGACCGTGACCGCCATCCAGGCGAAGGCGGGCGGCACGTCCCTGGTCCGCAGCGGCCAGGCCATCCGGACGAGCCGGTGGCTCCTCGGCTTCGCTGTGAAGGCGCCCCTGGTCGCGACCGGGCCCAATCCGGTGACCGTCACGCAGCCCGGCTCGACGCCCGTCCGGCTCGACCGCCAGGCCGCGGATCTGGAGCCCGGCCGGCTCGTCGCGCTGGGAGAGCGCGGGGGGGCAGGGCGCTTCGAAGTCGTGCGCCTCACGTCGGTGGGGTCGTGGGCGGACGGCGCTGGTGCCGTGCGGACGCAGCTCACCTGGGAGCCCGTGGAGCCGCCCGAGGCTGGCGCCCCGTGGGCGCTCGGGACGCTTCGCATCCTGGGCAACGTCGCGCGCATCTCCCACGGGAAGACCGCGACGGAGGTGCTCGGCGGCTCGGATGGGAGCACGCCCTTCCTGCGCCTCCCGCTCAAGCAGAAGCCGCTCACGTACCTGCCCTCACCGGACGGCGCCGAGCCCGAGTTGGAGGTCCGCGTGGCCGACGTCCTGTGGAGCCGCGTCGTGGACTTCGTGGCGGCGTCGCCGGAGGACCGGTGCTACCTGGTCCAGCGCGACGAGACCGGCACGGTCAGCGTGGTGTTCGGGGACGGCATCCAGGGAGCCATTCCTTCCTCCGGGAGGAATCACATCGCCGCGACGTACCGCACCGGCATCGGCCCGGATGGCGACGCGGACGCCTTCGCCGTGAGCCGGCTCAAGAAGGCGCATGCCCTGGTGGAGCGCGTGGCGAACCCGCTCGCGGTGAAGGGCGGCGCGGCCCCGGCCGAGCCCGAGGAGGTGCGCACACAGGCGACGGGCTACATCCGGACGTTCGACCGCGCCGTGTCCGTGGAGGACCACAAGCAGCTCGCGCTGCTGTTCCCCGGCATCGTGAAGGCGAGCGCGGAGTGGACGAAGATCGAGGGCGACCTGGAGGGGATCCGCGTGGTGGTCGCCGACGCGAAGGGCACGGCCGCGACCGCGTCCTCGGTGAAGGCCTTCCTCCAGGCCCGCCGTGACACCACCGTGCTGCTCGACGTGGTGGGCCCCGAGCTCGTCGGGCTCAAGCTCAAGCTGGTGCTGGAGAGCGACCCGGCGTACCTGCGGGAGACCGTCGAGCGGGCGGTCCGTGACGCGCTCTGCGGCACCTCGGAGGCCGAGCCGGGCCTGTTCGCCTTCGTGGCCCGCGACCTGGGACAGCCCGCGTTCCTGAGCGAGGTCTACGAGCGCATCGAGCGTGCACCCGGCGTGCGCTTCGTCGAGCTGCGCCTGTTCGACACCCTCGAAGAGGTCGGCAAGGGCCAGCCCCCACGGGTGGCCGATACCGTCATCGCGTCGCCGAAGCAGATGCTCGTGCTCGCGCCCCAGGACATCGAAATCCTTCCCCCGGAGGCCCCATGAGCGGCGAAGGCGGTGACACCCCCACGCTCGACCCCGGCGTCCGTACCCTCGTCACGGACCTGCTCTATTCGCACCTGCCGGCGCTGTACCGCGTCGTCGACATGGCCGAGGGAACGCGCGAGCCGCGGAAGTCCCTCGCGCCCAAGGGCGTGGAGGAGCTCTACAAGTTCCTGCGCATCCTCGCCGCGCCCATCGCGCGGACGCGTCAGAACATCGAGGAGCTGCACGCGGACCTCTTCATCGACAAGAGCGCCGATTGGATCCTCCCGTACCTCGCGGACATGATCGGGATGAGGCTCGTCTTCCCCGAGGCTCCGTCCAACCGGCGCGACGTGCGCGGCACGGTGGGCTGGCGCCGCCGCAAGGGCACTCCCTCCATGCTGGAGGAGATGGCGGGAGACCTCTCCGGTCAGCTGGCGGTGAGCCGCGAGGGGTGGAAGCGGATCCTGCTCGCCCAGGACCTGGACCTCTACCGGCCCGAGCGGACGATCGCAGGGCTTGGGCCGGCGACGGTCGCCGAACGCGCGTCGGGCCCGCTCGATACGTCGTTCCACGCCGTGGATCCGCGCCGGATTGGCCGGACCACCGGGCGCTACCACCCCAAGCACGTCGCGCACTGGCTGTACCCGACGAAGCTGTTCCCCGTCACGGAGGGAACGGCGAGGGACCGCACGCTCTACGACGGCGGCGGGGCGCCCAAGGTGGATTACCGGTTCGCGTTCAACCCGCTGGGCGCGGACGTGCCCCTGCGGGTGCGGCGCGCGTCGGCGGAGGACCGGCTCGCGGGAGATCGCGTGCCGCCGCTGCACTTCGCCGCGCGCCCGGGTGATTACTTCGACCAGGAGGGTGGCAGCGGCGCGCGCTTCACGGTGCGCTTCACGGGCCTGCCTGCCGCCGTCGCCACGGCTTCGAAGGAGGCGCGGGCCTCCATCCGTCTGCCCGCGGAGCGCGCGCTCGCCGCGGACCTCTGTGACGTGCTGCTCCTCTCGCACGTGGCGGAGCGGCTGTCGTCGCCGGTCCGGGTCGGAGTGATGGCCGTGCCGCTCACCGGCGCGGATGCCAACGTGCCCAACACCGCCGCGGGCGTGCTTCGCGGCGAGGTGCGGATTGAAGCGCGCGGTGGGACATCGTCCCTCGGCGTGGCGGGGCCCGTGGCGGGCCCGTATGCCGTCATGCTGCGGCTCGTGGCGGACGGGGGCGCGGGGTACTTCCCGGGCGCCGTCATCGAAGTCGCCTGCCGCGCGCCCTCGGCCGCGATGCCGCCCTCGGATCAGCGCCTCGCCGCGATGGGGTTCCTCGCTGGCGCGCTCGCCGTGGAGCTCCCCGCGACGTGGGTGGTGGGAGAGCGGTGGCTGTTCGTCGCGGCGGACGGCAGCGTGTACGACGCGGATCCTCCCGGCACCGCGCTGGCCGTCACTCCCCAGGGGCTGCGTCTGCCCGGAGAGGCCCTGTCCGCGGGACCGGGACCGGCGTGGCCCCCGCTGCCGCTCACCTCCGAGCCCGAGCCGTGGCGCGGCATTCCCTCCGCGACCGCACGGGGGCCGGTGGTGGTTCACGGTCCACGCGCGCTCGACGTGTCCGGGGCTCCGGCGACGGCGGGCAACACCGTGGCGCTGCGGCTGGTGTTCGCGCTCCGGGTGAAGACCCTCATCCGCCCCTTCCTCCAGCTTGCATGGACGGGTTCGGATCCCACGGCGGTCACCGCGTGGAAGGCCTTCAAGGAGGATGGCACCAACGTGACGAGCGCGGCGGAGCTGCGCGCGGCGTGGGCGTTCTTCGCGCAGGAGAACGCGGCCTCGCGGGACGATGCCGAGCTCTGGCTCCGGCTGGAGTCCGATACACAGCGCATCCTCCTGCCGTCCTGCGAGGTGTCGTTCACGAGCGACCAGTCGGAGGCGGTGCTCATCCATCTTCCGGCGCTCGAGACGAAGGTGCCACCGCTCGCGGGGTGGTCTCCGTCACTCGCCTTCGCGAGCGAGGCCGTGTCGGTGAGGCTCGACGGTTCGACGGTCTGGGCCGGCAGCCTGCAGGTGGCGCGCTTCGCGTGCGGAGCCATCACTCCCATTCACGAGGCGAAGACGCTCCGCCGCCGCCAGCTCCGGCAGCGCACGCTGTGCTGGTGGAAGAACGAGGATCCGATGAACCCCCAGCTCGGCCTCGCGACGCCAGCGGGCTTCCTGGACATCGATCCCGCGCACGGGCTGTTCTCGTTCGCGAAGACCGAACCCGCGGCGCCGTTCACCGTGGCCTCGGTGCACACGGGGGCCGCGGGCTGGCCGCCGCGCCCGGTCACGGTCGACTTCCTGGAGGGCTATTCGTTCCACACCGGGGCCCGCCCCGACGCGCGAGAGCCCCTGCTCGCCGAGGAGCTGCCAGCGCCGACGCGGCTCGTGCTCGGAGGAGGCAGCCTGCACCGGGGCGCCCCCCTTTCGTATCAGGCACTGCCACGCTACTCGACGCTCGGGGAGGCGCTCGCCGCCGTCGTCGCGGATGGCGTGAAGGCGGCGGCGCACGAGGTCATCCAGCTTGAAGACAGCGCGACGTATGCGGAGAGCGCGCTGGTCTGGCCGGCCAACGTGAAGTCGCTCACCGTCCAGGCCGCGGAGCTCCACCGGCCCGTGCTCCTGCTCGGCGCGGCGTGGTCGAGCGGCGCGCCCCCGGCGTACGAGAAGCTGACGCTGCATGGGCTCGCGATCCGGCAGACCACCTATCCGGGGGCGCCGCCGGTTCCGGCCACGCTGGCCCTGGACCTGCCGCCCGCCACGGAAGTCGAAGTGCGGTTCTGCACCGCGCTGACGCCACACGACCTCTGGAGGTTCACGGCCGCGTCCGGCTCGGACACAGCGATCCGCCTCTTCCGCTGCCTCGCGCCCAGGCTCCAGGTGAACGGGGCCGCCACCGTCATGGTGGAGGAGAGCGTGCTCGACGCGGCGGGCGGGGCGGCCGTCCAGGCCATCGACAGCGAGGTCCGCTTCGAGCGCTCGACGGTCGTGGCGCTGCGTGCGGACCTGGGCGGAGCGCCTGCGGTGGATGTGCGCGTCATCGAGGCGAGCGAGAGCCTCTTCACCGACGTGGCGCGGGCGCGTGACCGGTTCCACGGCTGTGTCCGCTACAGCCGCGTGGAGCCGGAGAGCCTGCTGCCCCGCAGACATCGGGTCACCGAGGACATTCCCCTGTTCGTCACGCGCGACCGGACCGATGCCGCGCACCTCCGTCTGTCCGAGGAGTGCCCGAGGACCATCGCGCGCGGCGCGGAGGACGGCTCGGAGATGGGAGCGTTCCACGGCGCGAGGTTCGCGCAGCGGGGCGACGCGTTGCTCACGAGGTTGATCGAATACACCCCCGCGGGGCTCCAGACGGGGCTCCTGCGGATGGACTAGCGCGCCGGGCCACTTGGTCCGGCATGACCTGAGACACCGGCGAGAGAACGACAATGAAAGGTGATTTCACCAGAGGCCATCGCCCGGATGCGCGGCGCAAGGAGAAGTACCGGCGCGTGCTCCTGCAGGAGGGGCGGCTGGTCCTTGATAGCGATGTCGCGGCCAGCGTCGACGCTGCCGACACGCTGCTGCGTGACCTGGCGTCGGACGTGGGTTGCGAGCA
This sequence comes from Corallococcus carmarthensis, assembly GCF_003611695.1. GTDB lineage: Bacteria > Myxococcota > Myxococcia > Myxococcales > Myxococcaceae > Corallococcus > Corallococcus carmarthensis. The sequence goes on from NZ_RAWE01000041.1 coordinate 15,857, forward strand.
GGGCAGTCCGAACCTGGGCTACCTCGCGACGCCGGGCCCGCTGCTCGCGGTGTTCGAGACGCTCGACGGCGTGACGCTGCCAGCACCGGGCGGCACGTTCGTGGCGTACCGCGACTACGGCGCGAAGTACCACGAGCGCTTCCCATCCCTCTACGTGGGGGCGAAGGTGGCGGGTGGCTTCGTCTCCATCCACGCCCGCCGCAAGCTGGGCAAGGCCCGGTATCCGAAGGTCCGCCTCTGGCTGCGGGCCAACGCGAGCGTGGAGGTCAAGATCCAGGGCGTCAGCGCGGGGACCGTCGCCGCGAACGACGCGACCCACTTCAAGTTCTACGACGTCCAGGTGCCCGCGGGCGCGCCCTCCGAGTACGACACGTTCGAGATCGGCTTCTCCGCTGCGGGCGCCTCCAACGAGGCATGGCTCGGCTTCATCGAGGGCTTCGAAGCCGCCACCAAGGCGCCGCTGTTCTCGTACACGCGCGGCCGGTACTACCTGCAGGGCCTCGCGGTCGAGTCGGCCGACGACGGGATGTTCTGGGAGTCGACCTTCCCGACCAGCAAGGGCTTCGCCTCGGGGGACACGACGCCTGCCGCGGGGAGCTACGTGGTCGCCTACCTGGAAGGGTGGGAGCGGCTCATCACGCGCATCGAGGACGGCGGCATCCTGGAACAGGCGCTGGGCGGCGTGCTCGACACGACGGTGCGCTCGAAGGCGGTGGGCCAGGTGAAGCTCGCCGTGTTCGCGATCGACGGGACCAATCCGCTCACGGGCATGGACGACGTGCCGGCTGCGTTCGCGAACGTCGATGCGGGCACGGGCAAGCTGAAGCTCACCACCAAGGTGGCCCCGGACAACCTGGACCCCTGCGCGATTCCCGAGGCCGGCGGCTACACGGGCGCGGACAACCGCTTCTACCGGTTCGAGGTGCACAAGGGCGGCGAACTCGGGAACGTCGAAATCAAGTGGTCGAAGAACAACGGCTCGGATGTGTTCGCCGTCGCTGCCGTGGCGAACACGCTTCAAAGCCTGACGCTCGCGCCCGGCGCCGAGGTGAAGGACGGTGACCTCATCGAGCTGGTCGACGAGACCGACGACCTGGGCGACGCCGCCCCGGCCCAGGTCGCGCTCGGGACGAAGTCCTTCAAGGCCGCGCAGCGCTCGGCCGGACAGCTCTTCTACGCGGAGACGACGGCCACCTCCGGACAGCTCAAGCTGCGCGACCCGGTGACGCGGTTGCCGGTGAACGTGCCGGGGGACTTCGCCAACAAGGTCCAGGCGCCTCGCAAGGCGCGCGTCTGGCACGGTCTGCTCGTCACGAAGCCCAAGACGCTGGCGGACCCGCCCGTCACCGTGTTCGACCTGGGCGATGGCATCACCATCGAGCTCTCCGGCGCGGCCTTCCGCCCGGGGGACTACTGGCAGCACGAAGCGCGCAAGATCAAGGACAACCAGAACGGTCCCTGGCAGGAGTCACCCCACGGTCCGGAGCGGCTGTTCGCGCCGCTGGCGCTGTTCCAATACACGGGCGAGACCGCGCCGCTCCTGCTCGTGCGCTGGTACGACCACCAGTACTCGGCGCTCTGCGAGCTGAACGCGGACGACATCGCGTACGACGGCGGCAAGGTCGGCACCGACGCGGACACCGTGCAGGAGGCACTCGACGAGCTGTACGAGAAGGAGGACGGCGGGTGCTGCGACGTGTCGCTCTCGCCCTCCGAGGGCCAGGCGGATGACACCGCTCGCATCCAGAAGGCCATCGACGACGCCGTCGACGGCGGGACCCTCTGCCTGGAGCGGGGCATCTACCGGATCCACGGGACGCTGAACGTCGTCGGCAAGCGGGTGATGCTCGCCGGGTGCCCGCACGCGACCCTGCTCGGCCTTGGGGGCGACGCCCCGGTGTTCTACGTGCATGGGGATGCGTGCCTCACCCTGCGCGATCTCCTCGTCTTCGCGCGCGACACCTCGGGTCCCATCGTCCAGCTCACGCTGTCCGGGGATCCGCCGGGAGGCGAGGGGTCCGAGAAGGTCGTCCTGACGCGGCTCCGCCTGGAGCGGTCCGCGCTGGTGCACCCCGGGATTGATGGAATCGCGATCCGCGTCGCCAAGCCCGAGCTGCCGGTCCTCAAGCCCGGGGTCGTCACGCCGTTCGTGCTGTATCCCGACGCCCGGGGCGGCACGTCCATCCACGCCGAGGACTCCATCCTCCTGAGCACATGGGGCGTCCTCGCGGAGTACGTGTTCGAAGCCGAGCTCGTCGAGTCGGTGGTGGTCTTCGAAAAGGCCGGCCTCTACGCCAAGACGGTTGGAAGCCTGCGGCTCCGCGGCACTTCGTTCCAGGGCTGGTTCGATCAGAACCGTCGCAAGGCCCTCGCCGAGTCGATGGACGAGGAGCTCGAGAAGGCAGTCACGAAGATCCTCGAGTCGGACGTGCGCTACTTCTCAGGGGACAGCGTCGGCGTCGCGGTGGGAGGACTTGAGTATGGGCGGAGCGTCATCGAGCGGTGCGCGCTCTTCTGCGGAACCCCGGTGTTCCTCGGGTACACGTACGACTTCGAATCGATCGGCAACGACTATGTGGGCTCCAGCATGAGCGTCCGGATCGACTACCTGCTGCGGGGCCGGATGTCCGGGGACCGGTTCACCGGGTACGACCCGGCCGGGCTCTGGCTCCCCTGGGTGGCCGATTCAGTGGACATCGAAGGGTGCTCGTTCACGGGCCAGCGCGGCATCCTCTGCGCGGCCGGGTTCGATGGCAGCGTGCTGCCCACCTTGGAGAACGTGTATCCAGGGATCCGTGCGCTCAACATCCACAACAACCGCTTCTCGGTCTACTACGTAGGCGTCCAGCTCGGGCCATTCCTCAAGCCGAATGACGAGGAAAGCAGTCCGCCCGTGGTGAGCATGGTGGGCGTCGCGGTGACGGCGAACGTCTTCCGCGATGTCTCCGTGGGGGTCGCCTGCACGCTCAGCGCTCCACCCCCCTGGGAGGGGGAGCAGGGCGTGCACCTTCAGCGGCTGCGCATCCTGGACAACCAGATTGACGCCGCGGTCGGTGTGCTCGCGCTGGGGAGCGACGTGGCCGTGCGGGGCAACACCGTGCGCGGCCAGCAGGCGATCGTCATCGACGACGTGCTCGGCGTTCCAATGCTCAAGGCGAGGCAGATTGGCCTCTACCTGTCCGACGGCGGGTACCTTGCCGTCCAGGACAACGTCATCTCGCTGATCGCGCTGTCGCCGCTCGAAGAGGGCGGGAGCGTGGGCATCCTGCTCTACGAGCGTTGGACCGAAGGCGAGCGCGAAGACATCCAGGTCCAGGACAACACCGTGACCGCGTCGGTTCCGTTCTGGGCCGCCGCTGGCGAGACGGGCGCTGGGACGCACCGGCTCCTCCTGGAGGCGAATCGCTTCACCGGGCTTGGATGCAGGAGCGAGCAGCTCTTCGACTCCACCGTGCGGAGCAATTCCTTCACGGGCGGGCTCCGGATCTTGAACTCGGGCAACAACGTCGTGTCCGGCAACCGGCTGGAGGCGCCCCAGACCAGCCACATCGCGCTCGGTATCACCCAGGCGTGGGGGGAATGGCAAATCGAGGACAACCGCGCCGAGGGGAGCATCGTGCTCACTCCGTACGTGTACACATCCGGCAAAGTGGCGAGCACGTCCCCGCGCTTCATCGAGTCCATGCAGCAGTGGGTCGACCCGGCGAACGGGGTCGCCAGGGGGACCGTCTCCGTCATGGATGCCCAGTCGGTCGTCCAGCCCTATCTGAAGGCGCTCGCCGTGGGCACCCTCGACAAGGAGAACGCGTACCAGGCGCAGGTGGAGGGGAACTGGGCGACGTTGGACCTGGTCATCGGCTGGCCGAACGTGACCGTCAAGTCGTTGCACGACACGTATCCGGGAGCAGTCGCGGAAGCGAACTCGGGGATCCAGATCGTGGGCAACCGGGCCGGCGGCATGCTCATCACGAACACGTACGGCCGGCTCGTGTTCGCGAACAACTACGCGGTGGACTTCAACATCCCGGCATGGAGCCAGACCGGGGCCATCACCGCTCCGAACTTCAACGCACCCTGATCAGGAGGACGCGCTTCATGCGACCCACGCAGAACATGAAGAAGGTCTTGAGGCCCCCCGAGGGCAGCGACAAGCGCCCCCAACTGCCCGCGCCCAATGCCCCCGGCGCTCAAGTGACCGCGCGGCGCAAACAGCTGGAGCTGAAGCTCAAGTCGATTCGTGAGCTCACGGGCAGCGCCATGCTGACGCAGACGATGACCGCCGGACGGGAGCTCATCCAGGAGCTCGCGAAGGCCGCGCTGCAGGGCAAGAAGGAGGATCCGCAGTCCCAGCCGGGCTCCACCGTTCCGGCCAATCTCCCGGCGAAACCGCCCACCAAGGCGGAGGCCGCGAAGATCGAGGAGGCGGAGCGCAAGGCGCTGGAGGCCTGGAAGGGCTTCGAGAAGGACTCGCAGGAGCGGCTCGCGCTCCGCATCCGCCGGGGTGAGGCGACGCTGCGGGCCCTGACCGCCTATCAGTCCGCCCGTGCTCGCGGGCTCGGCGGGCCGAAGAACCTGCCGCGGAAGCCGGAGAAGGGCTGACGGCGGGTGGGACAGCCGGCCTCAAAGACTCCGGCGCTTGCGAGTGCGCCGACCACGGCGGCCCCCGCTTCAAGGGCCGCTGAGTCCGCCGGTGTGTCCCACGCGGCCGAGCCGGGTTTCTCGGGTGGCAGTCCTCTCGGCCCCTCGACCCGGTCGCGGATGGAGGGTGCCTTTGGACGCTCGTTCGACGGGGTGCGCGTGCACACCGATGCGCGCGCGTCGGGCTTCGCCGCGGAGCACCAGGCCGAGGCCGTCACCACCGGACAGGACATCGCGTTCGGGACGTCGAAGTACCGCCCCGGCACCGAGGGCGGCGACAGGCTGCTCGCGCATGAACTCACCCACGTCGTGCAGCAGGGCAACTCCGCGCGGGGCGCACCGCAGGCCAAGAGCGAGGTCTCCACTCCGAACGAGCCAGCCGAGATGCAGGCCGACGCGGCCGCCTCACGGGTGGTGTCGGGACAGCCGGCCGGCGTCACGGCGGGAGGATATTCGTGGTCGACGCGCAATCGGCTGATGCGCAAGGCGCTGTCCGGCGCGGGCGCACCGGGCATGAGCGTGCCGGTGCCGGTGCCGGGCAAGGCCGCGGAGACCGCCGGGCCGACGGAGGCGAAAACCGACAACGGCACGGAGGTCACGGGCGGGCCGCCAGGGAAGAAGCGGAAGAAGCCAGAGGAGGCCGGGGCGGAGGCGGAAGCAGGCGAAGCCGCGAGAGCGCAGGAGAAGGCGCCTGGAGAAGAAGGCGCCGGCACGGAAGGGAAGACGGCGGAGGCGCGGCAGGCAGGCGTGGAAGAACCCGCACCCGTTCGGAAGAAGCTGGAAGGGAAGCAGGGCCCCGGAGCGGTCGTGGGTGGTGGCCTCGCCGGAAGGCTCGCGCAGTCGCTGCGAGCGAAGGAGACCCGGGGAGAGGAGAAGCCCGCGCTGTCGCCCGGCGCGAACGAGGCGCTTCGGGAAGCAGCGGAGTCCGGCAAGGCGCCCGGATCCGCCGGGACGAAGAAGGAGGAGGGCAAGGCCGGTGACGCCAAGGCGGCCGGACTCCTGGCTCCTGAAGGAAAGGCTCCCGGTGAAGTGGCCCGGCCGCGTGAGACGAAGCCCGCGGGTGAGGCTGGCCAGGAGAAAGCGCTGGTTGAAGCGAAGGCCGGTGTCGCCGGGAAGGAGCCAGGCGCGCCTGTCGAAGGCAAGGCCGAGGCGAAGGACAAGGGCGCCAAGGGCAAGGATGCAAAGGGCGCGGAGGCAGAGGGCGCGGGGGCGGCTGAGAAGGGCGCCGAGGGTGCAGCAGGGCCAGGGAAGAAGCTGGCAGGGCCCGAGAGTGAAAAGGCCCTCGCGGGAGAGAAGGAAGAGGGCGCGGGGAAGGGCAAGGGCGGTGACGCGAGCGCGAAGGCCGAGGGCCAGGCCAAGGCGCGGCAGGGTGTCCCCGGGGATGTGAAGAAGGCCCTCGACGGCGCGAACGAGAAGGGCCTGGCGGGTGCCTCACCGGCGACAGCGGAACGCGAGCCTGCGGCGGCTGGTGGCGGAGGAGGAGGCGGCGGTGGCGGTGGTGGCGGAGAGGGAGGTTCCGAATCCCCCGAGGCACAGGCCACCGAGGAGAAGGTCGACGCGCAGCAGCCCGAGGAAGAGAAGGTCGCCGAGGCGCAACAAGATCAGGAGGCCTCCGAGGGTGGAGGCGGCGGCGGAGTCGAAGCGGAGGCCGAGGGGGACGGCGGAGCGGAGGCGGTGGAAGGCGCGGGAGGTGCCAGCGCGGAGGCGGTGAGTGGTGGCGGCGAGGGATCCGCCGAGCCAGCCAGCTCCGAGAGCGCCGGACTGGAGTCACCCAGCGGCGATGCCGTGGAGAAGGGGCCCACCGAACAGCAGGTCGAAGCGAAGGAGTCCGCGGCGGCGGCGGAGACGAACAGGGAGGTCGACGAACAGAAGAAGGCCGATGCCGAAGAGGAGCAGGCGCCGGAACCGGCTCCCGAGAGCGCGGGCCCCGAAGAGGGGGGACTCTCGCCAGCGGAGCAGGGCGCGGCGACGGCGTCCGTGAGCGAGGACACGGGCGGCGGTGCAGGAGCGGTTGCCGGTGGCGGTGGCGGTGGTGGCGCCATTCCAGACAAGCCAGCGCCGGCCGTGCCCGATGTATCCGGCAGCGAGCCCAAGGCCGGGCTAGCGTCGCTCAAGGGACAGGCCCCCATGGCCATCCAGGGTGCGCTCGGCGGCGTCTCCCAGGCGGTCTCCACGGCCGTCGGCGACAAGAAGCAGGCGCTCGCCGCGAACCCACCCACGCGCGCGGCCTCCTCCGGCATGCCCGGCAAGAAGGGCACGGCGCGGCTCGGTCTCGACGGTGGAGGCAAGGGCGGCAAGAAGGCCGACAAGGTGACGGAAGGCGCCGCGGTCGAGACGCCTGCCGCCGAGCCCGTGCCGGAAGCGCCGGCCCCCGCCGTCAACGCGGTGACCGCCCCCGCGACGAGTGGCGGTGGCGAAGGGGAGATGTCACAGCAGGACGCGGACCGGATGGGGTCCGCGGTCGACAACATGCCCACCTCGGATCCGGAGGTGAGCACGAGCGCGGGCCCGCCGCCCACGCTGGCGCTCGACGGGAACGCGGATCCGGCGCAGGTCACGGCCCAGCGCGTGAAGATGGATCATGCCGTGGCGGCCGCGCACGACACGGGCAAGGCCGACGCGCAAAAGCCGATGGGGGAGAACGAGATTGCTCCCCAGGAAACCCACGAGACGCTCGCCGCGAACGTGCCGGCCAGCGGAGCGGCCGCGGGCGGGGGCCCCGCGGGTGGAGGTGGCGGCTCCGACGCGGAGGCCGCGTCGATCATCGCCCAGGAGAAGAGCCAGGGAGAGATCGACGCCGCGGTCGAAAAGGGCCAGGGCGACATGGCCCAGGAGGAGGCGAAGGAACAGGAGGCCTCCGCGGCGGAGACCCAGCGCACCGAGGAGCTGGCGGCCCAGGCGGAGTCGGATGCCGCGGCGGAGCAGGAGTCTGAGAAGGCCGCCGCCCAGGGCGAGGTCGCGAAGAAGCGCGGCGAGTGGAACGAGGAGCAGCAGGCCGCCGTCGACAAGAGCACCACCGAGGCCGACACCCAGCAGGAAGAGGCCGCGGCGAAGGTCGAGACCGAGAAGACCCAGGCCGACGAGAGCGCCGGAAAAACCATCTCCGAGGGTGAGGAGAAGGCCCAGAAGGCCAAGGAGGAAGGAGAGGCCAAGGCCGAGCGGGAGAAGGCCAAGGCGAAGGAGGAGTCGAGCGGCTTCTTCGGCTGGCTCGCGTCGAAGGCGAAGGCGTTCTTCAACAAGATCAAGGAGGCCGTGAAGAGCGTCATGAGGGCGCTCCGCGCGGCGGTCAAGGCGGCCATCGAGGCGGCGAAGAAGGCCGCGGTCGCGCTGATCGAAAAGGCGCGGCAGGCGGTGGTCGCGGCCATCCGTTTCGCGGGGGACGCGCTGATCGCGATCAGCGACGTGGCGCTCGCCGCGTTCCCGGAGCTCAAGGCGAAGTTCCAGGGCGCCGTCCGCCAGACCGTCCAGGACGCCGAGGACACGGTCAACAAGATCGCCGACGGGCTGAAGAAGGGCGTCACGAAGCTGCTCGACGCGCTCGGCGAGTTCCTCGACAAGGCGCTGGGGCTCCTCGAGAAGGGGCTGCTCGCCGCCGTGGATGCGGTCGCCGCCGTGGTGGACTCGGCGATCAAGGCGGCGGAGGCCGTCGCCAAGGCGCTGGGGACGTTCCTCGCGCTCATCAAGGACATCGCGGCGGGCCCGGGTCAGTGGATTTCGAACCTGGGCGCCGCGGTCGTCGACGGCATCAAGAACCACCTGGTGAAGGCCATGAAGTCGGCCATCAGCGAGTGGTTCAAGAGCAAGGTCGAGGAGGTGCTGGGCATCCCCATCGACCTCATGAAGGCGCTCTTCACGGGCGGCTTCAACCTGGAGGCCATCGGGAAGATGGCCTGGGAGGCGCTCAAGACCGCCGTCCCGGGCATCCTCATCCAGCTGCTGATCGAGAAGCTGGTGGCGATGATCGTGCCCGCCGCGGGCGCGGTGATGGCCATCATCGAAGGCATCCAGGCGGCGTGGGGCGCGGTCAGCCGGATCATCGCGGCCATCGACTCCTTCATCACGTTCCTGAAGGCGGTGAAGGGCGGAGGCGCCGGCCCTCAGTTCGCGACCGCGGTGGCGGCGGGTGCCGTGGCGGTGATCGACTTCGTCGCCAACTGGCTGCTCAAGCGCCTCATGAAGCCGGCGAAGAAGGTGTCCGGCAAGCTGGCTGCGATTGCAAAGAAGATCCTGGCCAAGATCAAGAAGGCGCTCAAGAAGGTCGGGAAGAAGCTCAAGAAGGTCTTCAAGAAAGCCGGCCAGAAGCTCAAGAAGCTGAAGGAGAAGCTCTTCGGCAAGAAGAAGAAGGGCAAAGGCAAGGACAAGAAGAAGGACAAGGACAAGAAGAAGAAGGAGCAGATCGAGAAGGCATTGCGCGAGGTTCCTCCCAAGGTCAGGGCGCTCGTCGCCAGACGGCCACGGAAGCTCATGCTCACGATGCAGCTCCTGAAGCTCAAATTCCAATACCGCCTCAAGAAGCTGGCCATCAGTGGCAGCCGTCCCAACTTCACCATCTCGGGTTTCATCAACCCGCCGCTGCCCGACGAAAAGATCTTCGGGGTGGATTCACACAAGTTCCTCAAGGCGGTCCAGCTCGTCGCGCAGAAGTGGGCGAGGAAGCGCAAGGCGGAAGAGCGCAAGCCGGATGAGGATTTGATGTCCATGCCGCAATTCGGAGTCGAGTCCCGCGGCTTTGGAAAGCATGGCGTCCATAACGCCGGCATGGCGGGCACGGAGCCGATCTCCTTCGAGACGAAGGGGAGCCTGACGCTCATTCCTGGCGTGGAGAAGCCGCGCTCGTATGGCGCGATGACGGCTGAGCTCGAGAAGTTGAGCGCGGAGGATCGCGACAAGTTTGGATCCCTGCTCGCACAGCTCGTCAAGAGCAAGCGCGCGGACGCCAACGTGGCGGGGCTGGGTGAGGTCTTCGGGACGATGTTTGTCTCAGAGCGGAAGCGACACTCGAAGAACCTCGTCTACGCGCTCATGGCGGTCCAGACGATGGCCGCGGGAGGCGGGTCACCGGTGGAGGTGCTGAGCCCGAAGCAAGGGGAGGGCGGAGGCGTCTTCCCGCCAGCCTACAAGGGCGCGGTCCAGGGCCAGGGCGGCACGTCCAGGCTCGGGAACGACCCGAGCCAGGAGGGACTCGACAAGTGGTCCAGCAAGGAGAAGGCGAGGCAGGAGAAGCTGCCGCCTCACATGCAGACCGACCCGGAGAAGACGTTCGCCGAGGCGTATCGCCGGGAAGTGGAGCAAATCAAACGGTGGGCCAAGGCGGCGGGGCTGGACGACAAGGTCTTCAACAAGGATATGTCTGCCGAAGAGATCGCCGATATCATCGAGGGTGCTCTCGCGAGCTACTTCTCAAAGGGATGAGGCACGGATGCGCACCATGATCCTCAAAGAGGCTGTCGGGCGGGAACGGATGGGGGAGGTCATGAGCAAGCTGGGCCTCGCGCTCGCCAAGGACGAGACGGTCGAGCAGATGGCCTGGCAGATCTGGATGACCTCCGACCGCCAGAGCGCTGTGCACGCCATCGATGACTTCGTGACGAAGGTCCGCTACCTCTCCATCCGCGGAAAGAAGGAGGGCGCGCTCGCGAAGCAGTTGGCGGAGGGCCTCCCCGTCTGGACCCGCGATGACCTGCTCAAGCACGCGCTCGAACTTCTCCGGAAGGGCTCGGATGAGGACAGGCAGCGAGCCGCCTTCGAGGTGGCGGCGGAGATGGACGAGTACGATGCCGCCTCCGCGGGCGTCCTGACCGCGTTCATCAAGATGGACGAGCCGGGCATCCGTCTGGCCGGAGCCCGTGCCTTGCGCACCCGGCCGTGGACGACCTTTCGCAGCACCGCGGAGCAGCTCTCCGCGGACCCGGAGCCGGAAGTCGCCGCCATCGGGAAGGAGATGCTGGCGCGAATCCAGGAGCTGCATGGGCAGTAAGCCCTGCGTGCCTTCGGGGACGCGGGGCTGCCTGTCAGCCCTGACCGGAGGCCCGCTACAGCAGGCCGTCGAGCCAGGTGAGCTGCGCGTCGATCGTCTCCGCGATGACGAGCGGCTGATCCGACGTGCTCGGATCGGTGTAGGGGTTGCCAATCTCCTTGTGCTGCCACTTCACCCAGGTCTGCTTGTACCAGCCCCAGTCCAGGTGGGTGCCCGTCGAGGGCGGCGTGGTGCCCGCGTACGCGGAGAAGGCGCGGATGCCGGTGGCCGGTGCAACCTCCTGGCCCCCCACCACCTGATACAGGTGCAGCCGCTCATGGCGCGGGAACTGGGCGGACAGGTTGGTGGCCCAGGCGCCGTAGAACGTGCCCCAGGGGCGCACGGGGTTGTTGATCTTGGTGTCGAACGTGCCCAGCTCGCCCTGGCTGTTCCTGCACACGCCATCGAACGACGACACGTAGATCTCAATGCCATCCAGCCCCGTGTTGGCGCGGAGCGCCTGGGCGATGCGCATCACCAGACACCCGCCGCGTGAGCTCCCTGCCAGGTAGATGGACCGCGTCTCGGGCCGGACCTGGGCCTCGAGCCAGTGGACGAACCCGTTGACGATCCGCTGCTTCGTGTCGCTGTCGAACAGGTGGTCGAAGTTGCTGTCGTTGGCCACGGACAGGTGCGTCTTCCCCGGGGGAAACCAGCCCAGGGCATTCAGCTTCATGGCCAGGGAGCGGCCATCCAGGAGCACATTGGGGCAGGAGACGCCGTCACAGGACGCGTCCCAGTTGGAGGACTGGCCCGTCACTCCGCTGGAGTGGCCGCTGCTCGAGATCTTCTGCCCGGCGGTCATGAAGACGATGGCCTCGCGCACGCTCGGGGCTTCCACCTGGGCGATGCGGATGGCGTGGAGCGTGCTGTCGGAGGCGCCGGCCGCGCGGAACTGCTCGAAGCCCGGCGCCGCCTGGTAGACGCCAGAGGCATTCATGGAGACGACGCGCCGCGATACCACCGTCCGGCTGCTCCCGTTGGGATAGGACAGCGCCTGGGATTGTGAGTCCAGGGGCGCCTCGGGCTCCATCTGCAAGGCTTCAGATTCTGGCGGAGCACATCCGGCGAGTGCGCCACCCAGTACCAGGGCGAGGCCCGCCCAGAGAGAGAAGCGACGAGGGAAACCAGCGGTGTGGACCATGGAGTGCTCCTGGACTCTGGAGTGGGCTGCGCGGAGCGCGGCCGGGAGCCCTCAGACTAGGCCTGCCGCGAGCGCGGTTCCCAGGGTAAGCCGCGTCACGCCCCCCAGGGAGACCTTGTCTCCTGTTCGGCGGCGCTCCAGTTCGGCGAGGAGCTCCGCCTCCCATGCCCGCTGCCGCGGCTCCGGCAGCTCGCCCACGAGCTTCACCACGGGCCCGCCCAGTTGCTGGATCCAGGTCACAAGGTCGCGCGCATCGCTGGACTCCACGACGGGGACCTCCAGCTCCTCGGAGGCCTCCACCGAGAAGCCGTTTCGCACGAGGGCTGCCTCCAGAACGGCCGGGTCCGCGTGGCGGAACACCCCGGGCTCATCGGCGCTCGGAAGGGGCGGGACCTCGCGATAGCGCTCGAGGATCCGGCGGGCGAGCGAAGCCCAGGGAACTCGCGCCGGTTCGGCCCATGAGGCGATGACGAGCGCTCCCCCGGGCTTCAGCGCGCGGTGGATGGACGCGAGGGCCCGCTCGGGCGCGCGCATGTACATCAAACCCCAGCGCAGGGTGGCCACGTCGAACGTCCCCGCTCCGGCCTGAAGCGTTTCGGCGTCAGCCACCTGGAACGCGATGTTCTCCAGGCCCTCGCGCCGCGCCCGCGCCCGGGCGAGCTCAAGCACGCCGTCCACCAGGTCGATCCCGAGCACCCGGCCCTGTGGGCCCACGCGGTGGGCCGCTGGCACGGCGGGCTCGCCTCGGCCACTCGCGACATCCAGGACGTGCATTCGCCGCGAGACACCGGCCAGGTCGAGCATGCGTTCGGTCAGGGGGCGTGAGAGCCGCGCCTCCATCTCGTCGTGGCAACGCCAGAACTCGACCATCCGGGCCCGGGATGCGTCCAACTGCTCACGTGAGGTGTCGCTCATGTCCGGGCGCCTCGAATCGCGGGGGGTCCGCCGGGAAGTCTCTCACGACCGCGGTTTGCGAACAGATGCTCGCGGCAGCGCTACTTCCGGGGCCGCTTGAGCAGGCCCTCAATGCCCTTGCGCGCCTGGTTCACCGGGTTGTCGCCCACCTTGGGCAACAGTTCCTTCGCGATGTTCAGCGGGCTCCCCGGCTTCACCTCTGGCGCACCCAGCGTGCCCGTGATCGTCAGGGGAATGGTCACCGGGGCGCCGCTGGGAAGCGCGCCGTGGGCGATGGCGGAGAGGAACGGCTGGGAAGCATTGAGCGTGCCCTCGAGCTCCAGGCGCTCATCCAGGCCCACCCTGCCACTCAACGTCCCGCCGCCAATGCTCGACTGGAATGCCAGGGGCTTCGTGAAGGCGACCCAACCGTCCTGGACCCGGAACTGCAAGCTCAGGTCCTTCAGCTCGGTGCCCTGTGCTGTCTTCCCGGCCGTTCCCGCCGTGCCCTTCTGGCCTGGCGCCGTCAGGACCGGCGTCACCGTCTCCCCGAGGTTCGCCGTCATGAGGGCACCGTCCTGAAGCTGCACGTTCCCGAAGCCGGTGAGGGTGTTTCGCGCCTGGTCCCAGTCCGCCCCCGTGCCGGTGAGCTGAAGGTTGCCGCTGGCCCTGCCTTGCAGTGACGGGTGTCCCGACAGGGATTGGAAGGCCTGCGCGGTGTCCATTCCGGTGAGCACCGCCTTCAGGGACCACTCCGGCTGTTTCTTCGTGAGGTCCACCTGGGACCCACGGATGTCCGCGCGCCCGCCATAGACGGTCGCGCTCCCGCGCTGCACGCGCAGCAAGCCATCATCCAGCTTCGCCTGCGTGTCCACGTCCGTCGCCACGAGCGCGCCATGATGCACCTTCGCGAGCTTGAGCGTGCCGCCCACGTCGACCTTCCCCAGTTCCTCGCGCATCGAAGCAGGCAGCGCGGTGGATGTGGCTTCTTTCTGAGGGTGCTCTGGCAGAGCCCCCAATAGCTGCCTCAAGTCCAGCTCCTGCCCCTGCAACGCGAACCGCACGCGCGTGGGCGCCATCGAAACCGAGACCGTCCCGGCGAGATCGATGCCTGGCCCCTTGAGCGCGAGCTTCGTGAAGTCGACCTTCGCCGCCTTCACATGGGCCGGGTCGATGCGTGAGGTGAAGGCAAACGAACCGCTCGCCGGTTCACCGCGAAGCTTCAGCGCCGTCGCCGTGCCCTGGCCCGCGAGCGCGTACGCGCCCTGGTCTGTCTTCACGTCCGCGCTGACGTCCACCTGGCCTCCCGTGAGGTAACCCGCTGCCTTTGGAGGCAGGAAGTTCCGGAACGCATGCACGGAGAGGTCCTTGCCGCGCAGGTGCATCGTCACCTGGGGCCACGGCTGGCCGGGCTGGGGCCTGCCGGCGGGGAGGGGGGCGACCTTGAAGTCCACCGCCACGTTCTGTGCAGGTGCGGCGACCGCTGCCTTCAAGGAGCCCTTGAGCGTCAGGCCGGGCCCAAGGCCCTTCAAATCCATATCGATGTCCCGCAGCGCCACCGTGGCGGTGCCACGGGCCGCCTGGGCGTCGGTCACGTTCACGACTCCGTTTCGAATCTGGAGGTCCTCGATGAGCGTCTCTCGCTCGGCCTCCGGCTGGGAGCTCCCGGCCCCCGGCTGTTGGCTCCCGAGCGACTCGTAGTTCCACGTCCCGTCCTCGCGCCTCACCAGGTTCAGGTGGGTGTCATCGAGCTTCAGTGCCCCCACTCGCACGTCCTTGCCCAGACTCCGGATCAGTGGCCAGAGCTGGACGGTGGCGGTCGCACGACGGGCTTCGAGGAATGGCGGGTCATTGCCTTCGCCCTCGACCCGCAGATTCGTGACCGTGGCCCCGGGCCTCGGCAACCCGTGGGCCTCGATCTTTTCGACGCTCACGGGGCGGCCAAGGGACCGGGTGGCGATGCTCTCGAGCTGCCCACGGAGCTGCCCGACGATCCACGACGGCTTCAGCGCCAGGACGCCGACACCCAGCACCAGCACGGCGGCCAGGGCTCCGAGCACCATCAACAAGACGCGGCGGGCGGGGTGGGCAGTCCTCTTCATGCCCTGGAAAGATGGGAACGCTCCGCCGCTGTGGCCCCTCACGAAGCCATGCTTCCAGGTCAGCACTGCCCAGGATGCAGGGAGGGGCTGCTCAGGGCCTGCCCAGCAGCTCCAGCGCGGAGGTGGTCAGCAGGGTGACGCCAGTGCGCAGCGCGCGCTCGCGGTCCGGCGCGTAGAGGGGCGAGTGCGGGGAGGGCAGCGCCTCCTCCGTGCCCTTGGCCTCGGCGAAGCGCTTGGGCTCGGTGATGCCCAGCCACAGCATCACCGCGGGCACGCCCGCGCTGCCGTACTCGGAGAAGTCCTCTCCGCCCATGACGGACGGCGTCTCGCTGAGGTTCTTCTCGCCCAGCACCTTGCCCACCGCGTCCACCAGCCGCTTCGTGAGCGCAGGGTCATTGAAGGTGGCGGGCGTGCCTTCGGTGACCTTGACGTCGGGCGGGCGGGACGCTCCGGAGACCATCGCCTCCGCTTTGGCGATGCGCTCGATGCCGGCCAGCAGCGCCTTGCGCACCTCCGGTTTGTACGTGCGCACCGTGAGCTGCAGGCGCACCTCGTCCGGGATGATGTTGCTCTTGGTTCCGCCGTGGATGGAGCCCACCGTGAGCACCGCCGGCTCCAGCGGGCTCTTCTCCCGGCTGACGAGCGTCTGCAGCGAGAGGATGGTGCGCGCCGCCATCACCACCGGATCCACGGTGGTGTGCGGGTATGCACCGTGCCCGCCCTTGCCGTAGAGGGTGACGTCCACCGAGTCCACGCTCGCCAGCGCATAGCCGGGGGTGAACCGCACCGTCCCCGCCGCGGCGTTGGCCACGGTGTGCATGGCCACGGCGAAGTCCGGCTTGGGGAAGCGCTTGAACAGGCCGTCCGCCAGCATCTGCCGGGCCCCCGCGCCAATCTCCTCGGCCGGCTGCCCCACCAGCATCAGCGTGCCACGCCACCGGTCCTTCGTTTGCGCCAGCAGCGTGGCCGTGCCAAGCCAGGACGTCATGTGCACGTCGTGCCCGCACGCGTGCATCACCGAGACCTCCGTCCCGGCTGCATCCTTCGCCTTCGTCTTGCTGGCGTAGGGCAGCCCCGTCTTCTCCTCCACCGGCAGCCCGTCCAGGTCCGTGCGCAGCATCACCGTGGGGCCCTTGCCGTTGCGCAACAGGGCCACCACGCCGTGCCCGCCCACCTTCGGGGTCACCTCGAAGCCGAGCTTGCGCAGGCGCTCGGCCAGCTTCGCCGCCGTCTTCTCCTCCTGGAGTGACAGCTCGGGCGTCTGGTGCAGGTCGCGGTAGAGCGCGTCCAGTTCGGGGTACAGCGCGTCCAGGCCCGCGAGGACCGTGGGAGGGGGCGCCGCCGCGAGCACGGGGCCGCCGGGCGCCGCCAGACAGGCGAAGAGCAGGGGAAGCAGGGAGAGCGTTTTCACCAGGGAGTCTCCTGTCCGTCAGGGAGCGTCCCACTACAGCACGTCCTGAGCGGAGCTTCGCGCCGGAAGCCCCTCACGCGAAGGCGGCGCTGCGCAGGACCATCACGTCGGCGAAGGCGTGGCGCTGCGGCGCGAGATACAGCGCCCCCTGCGTCACCTGTTCGAGGAAGTGCTCGCCGTAGTCGTGGCGGGGGCCCGACGCGTACACGGTGATGTCCCGGGCCCGCGCGACGTCCCCGAGCATCCGGGCCACCGCGTGCGCCACCTCTCCCCAGAAGGGGAAGTACAGATAGAACGCGGTGCCGTCCGACAGGTCCACGTCGCGGACATCCGCGTGGATGAACTCCAGGTTCGGCAGCGCGAAACGTTCGCTGTTGCGGCGCGCGGACTCGACGTACGTCTGCCCATACTCCACGCCCTTGACCCGGGCCGAGGAGCTCGCGGCGACGGTGATGGCGAACTTCCCGTTGCCACAGCCGAGATCGTAGACCGTGTCGCGCAGCCCCGGACTCGTGGTGGAGAGGAAGTCGGAGATGCGCTGGGCCCGCGAGGCCATGTTCACCTGACCGAACGGGGGGCGGTCCTGGCCGGTGGTGATGCGTGAAATGCGTAGCAGGCCCTCGAGCCAGTCATCCGCCGCCGTGCTCGCGCGGCCCGTGGCCTCGGTGAAGCCGAGCCCCTCCCACTGCTCCCGGAAGCGTGCCGGTGAGAGGTCCCCCGCTCGAAGCTGCTGGGCGACGTCAGCTCCCGACGCATCCAGCGCCGCGGTCACCAGGAGTGAACGCGCCTGCAGCGCGGCCCAGAGCTCCTGGAGCTCCGGACGGGCCCGCACATCCAGGAGGAGCAACTCCGGTTCGACGTTCTCCTGCACGAAGGCGAACCGCTCGAAGAGCTCCCACTGCGCGCCCATGCCCAACGTCCGCAAATCCGTTGGGGCCAGGAGGGTCTCGGCGCGCTCGACCCACCAGGGAGCAGCGGGGGGAACGGGGGGAGAGGGCGCCATGGGTCAGGAAGGTATCAAATCGCCAGGTCCCCTGTTGGAGGGCGCATCTTGCTCGCTCTGGCAGCAGCGTGTCATTCCTGAAGCCTCTCTGCCCCTCATGGTCCAAGGGGCGTTCTTGGACTCACCATGCACTCCTTGCTGCCGTCCCGGGCCCTGTCCCTGGGGCTCTTGCTGACCCTGCCCGCGACCCTGGCCTTCGCGGCGGAGCCGCCGTCGCAAGGCGTGGTCCTCGCCGCGGAGCCGCGCACCTTCGCGGAGGCGAATGCACTTCCTCCCAAGCTCAGCGAGTCCGCGCCCTGCGACCTGGGCCTGGGCCGCACGCCCGACATCACCGTCTCTCAGTCGGTGACCGTGGATCCGCCTGTTCCCTCCGGTTGCCTTCCCGCCGTGGCAACGGTCACCCAGGAGCTGGCCCTGCCGGATGGCTCGCGAGTCCAGCGCGTCTTCCGCATCGTGGATGACGCTCCTGGCACCCAGCTGCCGCCGCCTCCGCCGCGCCCTCGCGTCCGCGTCCGCTGCCAGTCGCGGCGGCTGGAGCTGTCCGTGGAAGGCGTCCCCGAGGCTCCCGTGCTGATGCTGGAGCCCATCGCCGCCACCGGTGACTCCTCCGTGCGGCTGCGGGTATCCCGGGACAACGAAGCCCGCTTCCTGCCCCTGCTGATCCGGGACGACGCCGGGGCCCGCAAGGCGCTGGAGGAGCTGGCCTTCCTGGTCAGCCACGGCGTGCCCTCCCGCTTCTCCAAACGCGACGCGAACGTGCCGGAGGCGGACAGCGTCGCGGCGCTGGCAGCCGCATTCGAGCGCGCCCGGAAGCGCTCCGCGTTCGCCGCGGGTGACGATGTGGAGCCGTACGTCCTTCGCGATGCCCTGGCTCCGGACTGGGAACAGGAGGGAGACAGACCGCCGTTGAAGGTGGGCGCTCCCGAGGATATCGGCGAGGTCCGGCCGCCTGATCCGTACTCGGACTCGGATTGGAACGCGGACCTGTTCTGGCGTCAGGGACGGTTGTGCGTGGTGCAGCAGGACACGGGGAAGCGGATGCGCTGCTACGACCCCGTGGCGCGGCGCTGGGGCAAGGCCGTCCCCGTGAACCGGGGTGACCTGTCCGACTGGAACCCTCGCATGGGGTCCTGCGGCATTCCCCTGGGGACCCGAACCGTCCGGCCTCCCGAGGGCTACCGGCTCGGACTGCGCCTGTCGCCCCGAGCCGTTCTGCTCTGGGGCGTGCACACCCACGAAGCCCTCCTCCTGGAGGTTCCCGAAGGCGACGGTCCTCCGCGCCTGCGCCCGCCGGAAGCGGAGGCGCTGAAGAAGGCGATGCTCGCGTCCCCTGGCTCCCGGCTGCTCGGCGAAGGCCGGTTCATGTTGAACGAGGGCCGCAAGGCGTTCTGCTCCGTGCGCAGGCCCCTGGGGTGCTGGTCCCTTCGGGAGGAGGAGGGTGGCAATGAGCTGTCGCAGGGCCGCGTTTCCCCGGACGGCCGGTGGCTCGCCTATCTGCGCGGTCCCTCCCCGAGTCGCATCGACGAGGCGGAATCCACCCTGACGCTGGTCGTGCGCTCCCTGGAGCTCGGGCCATACGTCGCGCCTCGCGAGCCTGTTTCGATGGCACCGCCGCTGGTGCGGACGGACGTCGTGATGGAGAAGCTGACCTGGCTGGAGTCCGGCGCGCCGGGCCCGAACGGCGCCCTCCGCTCCGATGCGCGGATCGCCTGTGATCTGGGCCAGGATCCACGCATCCCCTTCGAACTGGAGACGACGCGCGCGGTCTCGTCCAACAACCCCGCGAGCGCGTCCGCGGACAGCTGCTCCAACGACAAGGTGCGCCTGTATCAAGAGCTGCGCGTGCCCGGAGGCCTGAAGTTCTCCCGCAGTGCCTTCGTCCGCGCCGGGGACAGGCGGTCGCCGGTGGCCGAGGTGAAGGTGCGCTGCCAGCCGGGCCGCCTGTCGCTCTGGGTGGAGGGCGTGCCCGACTTCCCGGCGTTGACGCTGGCCGCGAACCCTGGCGCGTTCGGCGCGGTGCGCTGGGAGCTGGCGCCGGAGACCGAAGGCCGGCTCCAGGCGCTGCTCGCCCGCGACGACGCGCCCGCCCGCGAGGCCCTGGACGCCTTCGCGAAGCTGGTGAAGCAGAACGAGGACGGACGCATCTCCCGCATGGGCTGTCTCTCCACGGCGTTGGAGGCCATCCCCGCCCGGCTGGCGCTCGCGGACGGGTTCCACCCGGAGCTGCATGTCGTGATGAAGACCGACGGCGCCTGCGCCGAGCGCTACGGCCTGCGTGCCCTCCAGCAGCGGCTCCAGGCCGCCACGCCTCCGCCTCCGCTGCGTGTCGGAGCGGTGAAGGACAAGCCGGGCGTCATCGGCCAGGTGCGGTCATTTCCCAACATGCCTCCAGAACGTTGGCCCCAGCTGTACTGGAGGGACGCCACCCTGTGCAGGGTCCAGGAGGAAGGGAGCGGACAGGTGCGCTGCTACGACCCGGTGGCGCGCAAGTGGGGGCCTACCGTCGCCATGAAGGACCGCCCGGTTCCGCGGGAGGACCTGTTCGTGAGCTCCTGGAACGGGTGCTACCCGCTGGGGGGCCGCACCGTTCCCCTCGCGGATGAAATGCACGAGGTCATGCCCCTGTCTCCGCGGGCCTCGCTGTTCACGGACACCTCGCGCGGCGACCTGGCTCCGGAGTTCAAGGTCCTCGAAGTTCCCGAGGACGCGGGCCCCGTGCGCACGCGTGCACCCACCGTGGAGGAGCTGGCGCTCGCGGCGCGGAGCGGCGGAGGCTCCATCTCCCTGGGCAATGGCGGACTCCTGCTGCATGACCCGAGGAGCGGCTCGCTGCGGCTGTGCACGGCGGTGCGTCCGCTGATGTGCTGGAAGCTGGACCTGGAGACCGGGAACCTCATCGCGCGCGCCACGGTATCTCCCGATGGGCGCTGGCTCTCCTACGTGTGGTTCCCCAAGGGGCAGTCAAACCCCGGGGAGCTCGTCGTGCTGCCGCTGCTCCCGGGCGGCGCCGCGTCCCCGGCTCCGAAGCCCTGAGACGGGTTGAGCCAGAAAAGACCGAGGCCGGAAGCCGCTGGGGCTCAGCGGCTTCCGGCCTCGGTCCTTCAGTGTCCCCGACGGGATTCGAACCCGTGGAGGAGGGGTGCCTAAACCCGCGACGGTACACGCCTTTCGAGCAATCGCGAGTGAATCCGGGCTCTTCGAGTCCACGGGCCAGTCCTCGCCAGTCCCACCTGTCCGCTGGAGTCCCCTCCAGTCTTGGAGACATTTTGGAGACGGAAGCAGGGGCGATGCGCTGTCCATGTCGCTGCCCCGGCTCGCTGTCGCCTGAATCCGACGAGCCCCTCTGCCTGCTGACCGTCCGAGAAGTTGCGGAAAGGTGGGGGACACCACGCATGGGTCTGGGAACTGAGAGCGGCGGTTTCCTAACCCTTGAAGGGCCCCTCGGCACTCGGGTGATGGCATCTAAACTCCCGAGATTACTGGTCGCAGGAGTTCATCCGCGTTCGCCCGGAGCCGCTCGATTACGTACCAATTACGTACCGGCCGTCTCGCCGTTAGGGTGATGGCTCCGCCATGAGGGGAGCGCAGCATGGGCCGTGTGTCCCCAAGGGGCTGCGTGGCTTCTCCACCCGCCTAAGTAGGTCGCCAGAAGTTCTCTAACAAATCGCGCAGCCAGAAGCCCTCGGCGAGGCAGCCTGCCTTGCGGAGGGCATCCTGGGGCGAGAGCCCCAGCACCCACTGGATGGCGGCGTCGACGTGCTGCTCCGAGGAGCCGCTGTCGCGTACACGTACCGCGGTCGCTTCCACGCCAGGCCTGCCTCATGCAACCGACGGCGCAGCGTGCGAGGTGACACCTCGAGACCTTCGCGCTTGAGGTGGGGGCATAGCAGCGGCACCGTCCAGCCATGGCTCGCCCAGCCCGCCTTCTCTGGGCTGGCGCGGACCACCCTGCGCAGACGCTTGGAGGTCAGACGCGGGGCTGCTTCAGGCCGACCTGTGCGCGGGGCATCCACCAGCGCTGACGGGGTGCGCTCTCTGAGGTAGCGCCCCAGCCAGAAGTAGACGGCTGGCCGACTCAAGGCCGCCAGGCGCCCAGCCTCGCCCGGACCTTTGCCCTCGGCGATGAGCTTGATGGCCAGAAGGCGACGGAAGTGGCGGGCATCGCGTGCCTGCCGCATCGCCCGCTCCAGCTTCCGCCTGTCGTATGTTGTCAGCCCCAACTCCGCAGGGCTCCTTGCCGGTCGCATGCCCCAGAAGCTGTGCATGCCGCCGGAATTTGTCTCGGAACTTCTGGCGGCCTACTTAGGCTGCGAAGGTGGATGCGCTGAGGAAGGAGCGCACCCCCGTTTGGACTGGGCCGGGCTGCTGAAAAGGACGTTCGCCCTGGATGTGTTCGCGTGCTTGAGGTGTGGAGGCAGGCTTGAGGGTGTTGGCGTACGTGAAGGGAGAAGGAGGGGTGAGAGCGATTGTGGAGCACCTGGGGTTGCCCACGGTGAGTGCGCACCTGGCCCCTGCGCGAGGGCCGCCCCAGAGCGCGGGGTGTTGAAGCTCAACGTTCCGAGAGGGCATGTCAGACCGGTGATGTGCAATCTCCTCGGCGGGGGCGAGTGGCTCTGGGGAAGGCGGACCCCTCTGACCCGCAGCGCCACGACATGAAGCCCTGGAGGCTTGGGACTTGGAAACCCCTGGACGCAGATTCGGAAGCGCCGTGGTCATCGGCGGCAGCATGGCGGGGCTCCTGAGCGCGCGGGTGCTCGCGGACCACTTCGACAAGGTGACGCTGGTGGAGCGGGATGTCCGGATGGAGGGGCCCGCCGCGCGCAAAGGTGTTCCGCAAGGGCCGCACATCCACGTGCTGTTGGACACGGGCCGGCGCATCCTCGACAAGTACTTTCCGGACCTGTTCGAGCAACTCCAGGTCCAGGGCGCCGAGTTCATCGACTCGAGTGGAGACCTCGCCTGGCACCACTTCGGGGTGTGGAAGCTGCGCCGCACCAGCGGCATCCCCGGGCTGCTGTGCACCCGGCCCCTGCTCGAGTGGAACGTCCTGCGCCGGATAAAGGCGCGGCCCAACGTCGCGGTGCGCGAGGGCTGCTCCATCGAAGGGCTCATCTGCGACGAGAAGGGCACGGGGCGCATCACGGGCGTCCGGGTCAAGACACCCCAGGGCGAGGAGTCGTGGGAGGCGGACCTCGTCGTGGATGCCAGTGGCCGGGGCTCACGGATGCCTCAGTGGTTGGAAGCCATCGGCTACGCGCGCCCGGAGGAAGAGCAGGTCATCGTGGACCTTTCCTACACGACGTGCCTGCACGAGCCGCCGCCCCACTTCCAGAAGGAATGGAAGGCGCTCTTCCTCTATCCAAGTCCTCCCAAGGCCTGGCGCGCGGGTTTCATCTCACACGTCGAGGGAGGCCGGTGGCTCGTCACCCTCAATGGCTACTTCGGGGAGCACGCGCCCACCGAGTACGCGGGGTTCCTCGAGTACGCGCGCTCACTGACGCGTCCGGACCTGTACAACTACCTGAAAGAGGCCACGCCGATAGGGCCCATCTCCCAGCACAAGGTGAAGGACTGCCGGTGGCGGCACTACGAGAAGCTGCCCCGCTTTCCCGAGGGGCTGGTCATCCTGGGAGACGCCGCGTGTGCCTTCAACCCCCTCTACGGGCAAGGCATGTCGGTGGCGGGGCTTGGCGCCGAGTTGCTGGACACCTGCCTTCGCGAGCAGGCCGAACGAGGCGAGCTATCGGGCCTGGCGCAGCGCTTCCGCGAGCGGCTGCCTGAAGTCATCCGGCTCCCGTGGCTGTTGGGCACGGGCATGGACCTGCTGTATCCGCAGGCCGTCGGGAAGCGGCCCTTCGGGCTGGGCTTGCTGCACTGGTACATCCTGCGGCTGATGGAGCGCACGTCGACCGACGCACACGTCCATCGCCAGTTCTACCGGATACTGCACCTGCACGCGGGGCTGGAGGCGGTTCTCCAGCCCTCCGTGGCCTTGCCCGTGTTGGGCCATGGCGTCATGTCGCTCCTCCGCCCTCTCGAGCGGCTGGCGAATACCGAGACACGGCCTCCCCCTCTCACGCCCCCGCGTCCAAGCCCTGTCCCGGTCCAGAAGTCCACGGGGTAGCCGCCGCTGCCCGGGCCCTCGATGCGTCAGGAGGTCGCGGGGGCCATGGCGGCGGCGGGGGCGCGCTTGAGCGCTCGGGCCGTGGCCATGGTGGCTAGGTGGCTCCGGCCGCGCTTGAGGCTCTGCACCTCGCGCTGGGCCTGGTGCTCCAGGCGTCGAATGCTGGAAGAGGGGCGGGGCGAGTCTCCAGTTTGGAGACATTCTGGAGAAGCGAAGGAGCCTGAAAACACCGAGGCCGGAAACCGCTGGGTCTCAGCGGCTTCCGGCCTCGGTCCTTCAGTGTCCCCGACGGGATTCGAACCCGTGTTACCGGCTTGAAAGGCCAGCGTCCTGGGCCTCTAGACGACGGGGACGTCGTCACTGCTTGAGTCGCGGGGGGCTCGAACCCCCGACCCTCGGCTTAAAAGGCCGGTGCTCTACCAGCTGAGCTAGCGACTCGCTATTCTTTTTTTGGCACCGGCTGCGGATCCGCCAGCGGCTCCGCGAGGCGCTTCCTACCAGCAGCGCCCGGGGAGTTCCACTGGCGATCGCAGGCGCCGCTTCCTGACACGCTCCGTCCTGGCGCCGGTGAACATCCCGCCCGCCCGCGCCCTCCGCACGTCAGCGTCCGGCGCTATACACAGGGCATGTCCCAGGAAGTTCCCGAGCCCCCCGAGGACGAAGAGGAAGGCGAACAGGCCCCGTTCCGCCGCTACCTCACCCGCACGGGCGCCGAGCGCATGCACCGCGAGCTGCTCCAGCTGCTCAACGAGGCCCGCCCCAAGGTCACCGCCGAGGTGTCCGCCGCCGCCGCCCAGGGCGACCGTTCAGAAAACGCCGAATACATCTACGGCAAGAAGCGCCTGCGGGAGATCGACCGGCGCATCCGCTTCCTCTCGAAGCGCCTGGACACCGCCACCATCGTCGACCCCTCGGAACAGGAGGACCGCTCGAAAGTCTACTTCGGCGCCACCGTGACCCTGGAGGACGAGGGCGGAATCCGCAGCAAGTACCAGATTGTCGGCTCGGACGAGATCGACGCCTCCGGAGGCCGCATCAGCGTCGAGTCACCCATGGGCCGCGCGCTCCTGCGCAAGGCCCCGGGCGACACCGTGGAGGTGCGGCGCCCCCGGGGTGAGATTGAACTCACCCTGGTGGACATCCGCTACGACTAGGACGCCCCCATGCCCCGGACACCTGAGCTCAGCTCCCATGCTCGCCGCACCTATTCGCGCCTGAGCAGCGTGGACCTGGCCGCGTCCGCGGAGGAGGCCCTGTCCCTGGACGACCTGGGCCTGGAGTCCGGCGGCGACCGCGTGGGCCTGGCGTTCGGCACCTACAGCCGCGAGGGCCTGGAGCGCGCCCTCCAGGCCTACGGCTTCGCGCAGCGCCTGGAGGAGCGCGTGGGCCCCTGCGAGCTGCGCCTGTCCTGCCAGGATCCGTTCCAGCCGCGCGTCACCCTCCTGAGCCGCCGCTACCACTCGCCCGTCGTGGACCTGTCCCTGCGCCAGGCCCTGGGCGCGGAGGTCGGCTTCACCCGCTCGGCCGCGGAGGCGCCGCTGCTCTACGTGGACAGCCTCCTGCTGCAGCACCCGGGGCGCCCCTTCGACTGGAGCCGTCCGCCGCTCCCCGGGCAGCTCCACCCCGGCCTGTCCCTGTCGCGCGAGCTGATGGAGCTCTTGCACCTCATGGCCCGCCGCATCGGCGCGGAAGGCGTGGCGCTGACACCCGCGACGTTCTCCGCCGCGTGCGTCTACGAGCCGCGCTTCACCTTCGTGGACGGCGCCGCGGAAGGACAGTTCAGCGCCCTTCGCGGCGCGGGCCGTGGATGGCCCCGCTGGCTGCTGGCGTGGGCGGTGGAACTGGGCTGCATGCGGGATGAGCAGGGACAGCCGGCCCTCTTCACGCCCTCGCCGATGATCAGCCCCCTGTCGCGGCGGGTGGCCCGGCGGCTCGATACGCGCGGCTGGCAGAAGGCGTGGCGCTTCCAGTCGAAGCAGGTGCTGTCGCTGGACGAAGAGGCGCTGCAGGCGCGCTTCCCCTGGGCCCGCATGCCCCCCGGGCCCCCGCCCGAAAGGATGGTGGAGGTGCTCGGGTATGATCCGCTGGCGCCCGCGTCGCCATACCAGGACGCCTGGGAGCCTGTGTCCGCTCCGCCGCGGACGGCCGCGACCTCCTGAGGTCCCCGCTGTAGCGCCCTGTGCCGTCGGCCGTGCTCTTTCGGACGGACCTTCGTGCTTCCAGACGGGAATGCGGCTGGTCCCCCCTCGTTCGGTGCCTATATTGGGAGGCGTCGGTCATCCACGTCGTCGCTCGCCGTCAGCAATCGCACCCGAACCAGGTCAGGTCGCGAAGCCCTCGATGCGAAAGAACTTCATCCTCGACACGAACGTCCTCCTCCATGACCCCCGCAGCATCTACGGGTTCAAGGACAACAACGTCATCATCCCCATCTACGTCATCGAGGAGATCGATCAGTTCAAGCGCGATCTCTCCGAGCTGGGGCGCAATGCGCGACTGGTGGCGCGCTACCTGGACTCCTTCCGCGCTGAAGGCTCCATGAAGGAGGGCGTCCCGCTGCCGCACGGCGGGATGCTCCGCGTGGCCTTCACCGACCGTTCGCTGCCGTCCTCCATGGCGGACAGCAACCTGGTGGACAACCGCATCCTCGCGGTGGCCCTGGACCTGATGGAGACCGAGCCGGAGACCCAGGCCGTCTTCATCACCAAGGACACCAACCTGCGCATCCGCGCCGACGCCCTGGGCCTGTCCGCCCAGGACTTCGACACCGAGCGCGTTGAAATCACCGACCTCTACACGGGCTTCACGGAACTGCTCGTGCCGCGGGACATGGTGGATCAGCTCTACAAGCCCGGCGGCGAGGTGGAGGTGCCGGCCCAGGACCGGCTCTTCCCCAACCAGCTGGTGCTGCTCAAGGACGAGCTCAACCCGTCCCACACCGCCATGGCGCGCTTCAACGGCGCCAAGGCGCGGCTCGTGCCGCTCGCGCGCCAGAGCAAGGAAGGCACCTGGGGCATCCGTCCGCGCAACATGGAGCAGGCCTTCTGCCTGGACCTGCTGCTCAACGACGAGATCAAGCTCGTCACCATCGTGGGCAAGGCGGGCACGGGCAAGACGCTGCTCGCCATCGCCGCGGGCCTGCAGAAGGTGACGGAGGAGGGGCTGTACCACAAGCTGCTGGTCAGCCGTCCCATCTTCCCCCTGGGCCGCGACATCGGCTACCTGCCGGGCAGCGTCGAGGAGAAGCTCAACCCCTGGATGCAGCCCATCTTCGACAACGTCGAGTTCCTCATGAACCTGAGCCGCGCGGACAAGAAGGCCGGGCGCGGCCACCATGAGCTCATCGACCTGGGGCTGATGGAGATCGAACCGCTCACGTACATCCGCGGGCGCAGCATCCCCAACCAGTTCATCATCGTGGACGAGGCGCAGAACCTCACCCCGCACGAGGTGAAGACCATCCTCACCCGCGTGGGCGACAACACGAAGATCATCCTCACCGGCGACCCGTTCCAGATCGACAACCCGTACGTGGACTCCACGAACAACGGGCTCGTGCACGTGGTCAACCGCTTCAAGAACGAGAAGATCGCCGGCCACATCACCATGGCCAAGGGTGAGCGCAGCATGCTGGCCGAGTTGGCGGCCAACCTGCTGTGAGGCGCCCGAAGCCCGTGCCTGCTAGAGACGAGTCATGACCCAGGACGGCACCGACAAGCCCGAGACCCCCGGCGAGGAGAAGAAGCCCCTCGTCGAGTACCCCTCCGTCTACGAGTACAAGGTGATGGGCAAGGCGACGGTCGAGGAGACGGCCGGCTTCGAGGAGCACGTGCGGTCGCTCTTCCGGCGGAAGATGGGGATGGAGGTATCCCCGGACTCCATCCACGTGCAGCACAGCCGCAAGGGGAAGTTCGTGTCCCTGAGCGTGTCCGTGTTCCTCCTGTCGGAGGAACAGCGCCGGGGCATCTACGAGGAGCTGCACCAGGATCCCCGCATCGTCTACTACCTGTGAGGCAGGCGGTGCGCGGGCGGATCCCCCAGGGGGGCCCGGAGCCCGCCGGCGGCTGGAAGTCCGGCCGGGGTGCGTATATGAGGGAGGAATGAGTCCCGCCGAGCACTTCCCCCTGTACCACCCGCCGGGGGCGCAGCGCGCGTTCGGATCCGACGATGCCACGCGCCGCTTCGCCAAGGTGGCCCAGCTCGAGCCGGGCTCGCGCGTGCTGGTGCTCGGCTGTGGTCCGGAGGGCAGCGCCGCCATGTTGCTGGCCCAGGAGCTGAAGTGCTCCGTGGTGGCCGTGGACACGGATGAAGCCCTGGTGTCGCCCGTGCGCGAGCGCGTGCGCTCCCAGGGCCTGACGGATCGCATCGAGGTGCGCCGCGTGGCGCCGGACGCGCTGGGCATGCTGGACGGCCCCTTCCACGGCATCCTCGTGCCGGGGCGCGTGCAGTACCCGCTGGACGTGTCGCTGCGCGTGTTCCGCCCGCTCCTGGGCAAGCGCGGCCGCGTGGGCTTCACCTTCCCGGCGCGCGTGGGCCGCTTCACGCCCAAGCCCGTGCTGGACTTCTGGGAGAAGCGCCTGGGCGCGCCGCTGCTCCTGCCGCGCGAGCTGCTGCAGGCGCTGGAGACCTCCGGCTTCGAGCCCGAGTCCGTGGAGTCGCTGCACGACACGGAGCTGGACGCGCTCTACAAGGAGATGGAAGCGCACCTGCCGGAGGCCGCGTCGCAGGAGAGCGCCGCCTTCCGCGAGGAGCTGGCTCTGCACCGCGAGCACAACCAGCGGCCGGGCGTCAGCTACGCGTTCGCCGTGGGACGGCGCAAGGAGCCGGGTGAGAAGCCCCCGGCGTCGCGCGACCGCGGCTGAGGCTCAAGAGCCGGGCAGGGGCTTGGGGGTGAAGCGCGGGGGAGGGCCCGGATGCGCAGGGCCCTTCAACCGCCGGGACTACTGCACGCCGTTGAAGTCGAGCAGCTCGATGGACTCGGGCGCCACGGACAGCGTGACCTGCTCGCGGTAGCCGGCCGCGTCGCCGCCGACCTGGAAGGGCATGGGGCGCGCGAAGCGGATGGTGACCTCGCGGGCGTGGAAGTCGTGCAGGCCTTCCGGAGCCCAGCGGCCGTTCCACAGGCGGGGCAGGTTGGCCAGCACCTGCGTGGGCGACACCTGGCCCAGGCGCAGCTGCAGGAAGCCCCGGCGATCATTCGCGTGGGGGAACATGCGGAAGCCGTAGCCGTAGAAGGGCATGGTGCCCGCGGCGGCCATCATCAGCTTGCCCCGGAAGAGCAGCGCGCCCGGCGCCAGCGGCCCGCCCACGGCCTGGCCTTCCGCGCTCAGGCGGTAGGCCTCCGAAGGGCCGTTGACCACCTCGCACTCCACCAGCACGGAGCTGGTGAGGTAGTGCGGCACCGTCTTGAAGGCCACCGCGGAGAAGTAGCCGCCACCGCCGGACATGACCCGCTTGAACATGCCCTTGCCCAGCGACTCCTTCACGGCGATGTAGTCGTTGAGCACCTTGCCATCCACGCCCAGGCCCGCGAAGGGCGCGCGCTGGCCGTCCACCTGCACCAGGTCCATGGTGCGCACGCCGGGCACTTCCGCCGCGCGGGCGCGCACCACGTCGTTGAGGATGCCGTCGCCGCGGGTGCTGGACGCGTTGACGAACGCCGCGATGCCGTTGCCCGTGCCCAGCTTGAGGATGCCGAAGCGCGGCGCGGCCTGGCCGGCGAACTTCCCGCGCGGGCCCACCTGCTGCAGCACCTCGTTGACGAAGCCCATGAAGGTGCCGTCGCCGCCGCCGGTGAAGACCGTGGGGTAGCCCCGCTCCAGCACCGTCTGCGCGATGCGGCGCGCATCCAGGGGCGAGCGCGACAGGAACAGGTCCTCCTCCGGCACCACGTGGGACAGCAGCTTGACCACCCGGGCGTCCACCTTGCGGGCATTCGCGTTCAGCAGCACCGCGACCTTCGGTTCGGCGGACGGAAGCGCCGACGGCGAGCGGCGGAAGTCCGTTGAACGGAGGGGCTGAACCAGCATGGACGACTCCAAAGGGGCGGGGAGCGGTATGACAGCGCTGACGCGGTTTGCACTGTGCACTTTTCTCGCCAACCCTTGACGCGTGGCGTCGGCCGGGTGGCTGGAAGTGATTCCGAGGGGTTGAACGGTCCGCTGGTGTCCAATATGCCCGCCCGGTTGCTACCGCGGGGTGACGGCAGTGTAGAGCGCGTTACGCACCCGTGGCGTGCGGATGGCGTTCCGGTGACACGCCGCTTCCCGGGCCTGCGCACTGCGCTACGCACCGAGCGTCATCACCTTTGCGCTGGGTGCCCGGGCCTGCGGGGAAACCCGCCCTCGCGTTTGACACGCCGGGGGGGGTGGTTACGTTGGGCATACATCGGGATTTCGCAGGAAAAACGCAGTCATTTCCAGAGGATGGGAACCGTGGGCAAGATTATCGGAATCGACCTGGGCACCACGAACAGCGTGGTGGCGATCATGGAGGGTCGCGAGCCCAAGGTCATCGTCAACGAAGAGGGAGCCCCCACCACGCCGTCGGTGGTCGCCTTCACGAAGGACGGGGAGCGCCTGGTCGGTCAGGTGGCGAAGCGCCAGGCCATCACCAACCCGGAGCAGACCGTCTACTCGGTGAAGCGCTTCATGGGCCGCCGTTTCGAGGAGACGACCGAGGAAGCGAAGCTCGTCCCCTACAAGGTGGCCCGTGGCCCCAACGGCGACGCGCGCGTGGACATCTCCGGCAAGCAGTACAGCGCGCCGGAGATCAGCGCGCAGGTGCTGCTGAAGCTCAAGCGCGCCGCGGAGAACTATCTGGGTGAGAAGGTGACGGAGGCGGTCATCACCGTCCCCGCGTACTTCAACGACGCCCAGCGCCAGGCCACCAAGGACGCCGGTGAGATCGCCGGCCTCACCGTGCGCCGCATCGTGAACGAGCCCACCGCGGCCGCGCTCGCGTACGGCATG
This sequence comes from Corallococcus carmarthensis, assembly GCF_003611695.1. Classification (GTDB taxonomy): domain Bacteria; phylum Myxococcota; class Myxococcia; order Myxococcales; family Myxococcaceae; genus Corallococcus; species Corallococcus carmarthensis. The sequence continues at coordinate 46,160 of NZ_RAWE01000041.1, forward strand.
GACAAGAAGAAGGATGAGAAGATCGCCGTCTACGACTTCGGCGGCGGCACCTTCGACGTGTCCATCCTGGAGGTGGGTGAGAGCGTCGTGGACGTGCTCGCGACCAACGGCGACACGCACCTGGGCGGCGACAACATCGACCTGGAGATCATGAACTGGCTGATCAGCGAGTTCAAGAAGGACACCGGGCTCGACGTCAGCAAGGACAAGATGGTCATCCAGCGCCTGAAGGAGGCGGCGGAGAAGGCCAAGATCGAGCTGTCCAGCGCGATGCAGACGGACATCAACCTGCCGTTCCTCACGGCGGACGCGTCCGGTCCGAAGCACCTCAACGTGAAGCTCACGCGCGCCAAGTTCGAGCAGATGATTGGGCCGCTGGTGGAGCGTTCGCTGGAGCCGTGCCGCAAGTGCCTGAAGGACGCGGGCCTGGAGCCCAAGGACCTCAACGAGGTCGTGCTCGTGGGCGGTACCACGCGCATCCCCATGGTGCAGGAGGCGGTGAAGCGGCTGTTCGGCAAGGAGCCGAACCGCACGGTGAACCCGGACGAGGTGGTGGCGGTGGGCGCCGCGGTGCAGGCGGGCGTGCTCTCCGGCGAGGTGAAGGACATCCTCCTGCTGGACGTGACGCCGCTGTCGCTGGGCGTGGAGACGCTGGGCGGCGTGATGACCAAGCTCATCGAGCGCAACACCACCATCCCCACGCGCAAGTCGGAGACCTTCTCCACGGCGGCGGATGGCCAGACGCAGGTGGAGATCCACGTGCTGCAGGGTGAGCGCGAGATGGCGGGCGACAACCGCAGCCTCGGCCGCTTCCACCTGACGGGCATGCCCCCGGCGCCGCGCGGCGTGCCGCAGATCGAGGTGACGTTCGACATCGACGCGAACGGCATCCTCAACGTCAACGCCAAGGACAAGGCGACGGGCAAGGAGCAGAAGGTCACCATCAGCCACTCGTCCGGTCTGTCGAAGGACGAAGTGACCAAGATGGTCGACGACGCGCGCAGCAACGAGTCCGCCGACAAGGCGCGCCGCGAGCTGGTCGAGGTGAAGAACCAGGCGGAGAGCCAGTCCTACGCCGCGGAGAAGATGGTCAAGGAGAACAAGGACAAGCTCACCCCCGACGTGGCGAAGGCCATCGAGGACGGTGTCGCGGAGCTGAACAAGGTCCGCGAGGGGCAGGACAAGGACGCCATCAAGGCGGCCCTCGAGAAGCTCCAGCAGGCCAGCTACAAGGCGGCGGAGGAGATGTACCGCGCCACCGGCGGCGCGCCGGGCGCCACGCCTCCTCCGGGCGCCGAGCCCTCCGCGGCTCCGGGCTCCAGCGCCCAGCCGTCCGCGAAGGACGACGTGGTGGATGCCGAGTTCCGCCAGTCGTAAGGCCGTGAGCCTCCCGCCGCCTGGCGGGGGCTGAAGTCCGAGGGCCGGTGCTCCGGAAGGGGCGCCGGCCTTCGTCTTTTCCGGCGCGGTGGACGGGTGTGCCGGACGCGGGATGAGGGCCGGGAGCAACCCCGCGATTTCACGCGGGCGCGGGTGGCGGGCGCGCTGCAAGGGGCGGGCGGGTCCCTCGCTGTCCTCCACCCAGGTGTCCCGCCATGTCCCGCATCGACTCCCTGTTGTCCGGCGTCCTCCCCGACCTCGCCGCCCCCGAGGGCGCATCCCTTCCCCTGGCCACGCGCCCGGAGGCGCCTTCACGGACGACGGCCGCTCCGGCCAACTCCGTGGAGGTGTTTCGGGGGGCCGGCGCGCCGGCCGCGAGTCCCGCGCGGACGCCGCAGGTGGCGCCCCGGGCGCGGGAGGGCAACGGCTTCGACTTCTGCGTGGGGGGCGCGTTCCCGCCGAAGCCCACGGGCTCGCTGAAGGAGCAGGTGAAGCAGGGCGCGCGGCTCCTGGAGCAGACCCAGGCCGCAGCCTTCAGCGTGACGCTCGACAAGGGCTCCGCGATGGATACGTACGCGCGCACGCAGCTGGGGCACCTGGACCCGAGCCCGCCCATCGCGGGCGCGCCCACGGCGCTCACCGACTACACCAGCACGATTCCCGGCGTCTCCGCGAAGGCGGCCTTCGAGGCCTTCGTCGGCAACCCGGAGCTGCTCTTCGGCGCGGCGGGCATCTCGCTGCGGCCGGCGGCGCGCGCGCTGACGGATGGCGCCCGGCTGTTCCTGGAGGAGCAGGGGCCGCCGCCGGTGTGGGCGCCCATCGCCGTGAAGCTCAACGAGACGGAGCGCGTCGTCCACATCACCACCCTGGACGGACACCCGCTGCGCGGCACCAACCAGTTCGTTTTCGACGACGACGGCAGCGGAGGCACGCGCATCCGACAGTACTCTGCCTTCCAGGGCAGCTCTCCCGCGACGTCAGTGGGGCTCGTGCTGATGGATCCTATTGAACGGCAGCACGACATCTGGCGCAGTGTGCACGGACAACTGCATGAGATGCTCAAGCCGCGTTGACATACTGGGCCCAGGGGAAGGTGACGCATGACGACGCTCCAGACGACACCGCCGGGACATGACGTGGTCCTCTACGACAGCCACTGCCGCGTGTGCAGCGGCGCCGCGCGGGAGATGCGCAAGCTGGTGGGCGGGCAGGGCACGGAGCTGCTTTCGTTCCGCGACGAGGGCGTCCTGAACGCCTTCCCGGGCGTGAGCTTCGAGCGCTGTGAGAAGGCCATGCAGCTCATCCAGGCGGATGGCACGGTGTTGGAGGGCGCGGAGGCCATCGTCCGCGCGCTGGGCCGGCGGCCGTTGGGGCGGCTGCTCTACGTGTACTACGTCCCGGGGCTGCGGCAGCTGGCGGACGCGGTGTATGGGGTGGTGGCCCGCTACCGCTTCCGCATCGCGGGTCGCAACTGCCCCGACGGGGCCTGCGCGGTGCACTTCAAATAGGGGGAGGGGCACGGGTAGCATGCGGCCTTCCCCGCATCCCCTGGCCCTTTCGTGACTTCGCCTCCACCCAACCTGCAGGCCGCCCAGTCCTTTCGCCGCTTCTTCGGGGAGCTGAGAGAGACGTACCTGGAGCGGGAGACGCTGTTCACGCAGATTGAGCTGGCGCTGCTCTGCCGGGAGCACGTGCTGGTGGTGGGGCCGCCCGGGACGGCGAAGAGCGCCGTGGCCAGCGCTGTCCTGGGGCGCATCACCGACGAGGTGTCCGGGCTGCCGTCGCTGTTCTCCAAGCAGATCGCGGAGACCACCCTGCAGACGGATCTCATCGGTCCGGTGGACTTCAAGGTCCTCACGGAGACGGGGCGCACCGAGTACCTCACCGACGAGGGCATGCTGGGGGCGGTGCACGCGTTCCTGGATGAAGTCTTCGACGGCCGGGACATGCTGCTGCGCTCCATCCTCAACGTGATGTACGAGCGGGAGCTGAAGCACGGCCGCAAGGTGACGGCAGGCCGCACTGAATGCGTGGTGATGACGAGCAACCGGTACCTCACGGAGGTGCTCGCGCGCTCGCCGGAGCTGCTGCTGGCGTTCGCGGACCGGTTGAGCTTCATCAGCTTCGTGCCCAAGGCCTTCGCCCGCCGGGAGAGCCGGGCCGCCATGCTGCACCGCTTCGTGCACGGGACGCGGCCGGACCTGCGCGCCACGCTGACGCTCCAGCAGTTGGATCTGCTCCAGGACGCGGTGGCCCAGGTGAAGGTGCCCGGCCACGTGCTGGAGGGCGTGGAGATGCTGACGGACGCGCTGGAGCGCGCGCTCGTGGCGCAGGTGTCGAAGCTGCCGGACTACGTGCCCACGAAGTACTTCTCCCAGCGCTCGGTGGTGAAGGCGCTCTGGACGCTGAAGGCCGCGGTGGTGCGCGATCAGATCTACCGCCGTCCGGACCGGCCGCTCGAGGCGACGGTGGAGGACCTGGACGCGCTGCGCTGGTTCTTCCTGCTGGGCGGCCCGCCCGCGGCGGAGGCGGACGCGCTGCTCAAGTCCGCGGTGGATCCGCGCGAGCGGGCGCAGCTGGAGATCGTCCGGCTGGAGCAGCGCACCTTCGACGAGGTGCTGGGCAAGGTGCGCCAGGAGCTGGGCGGCGGCGTGGAGCGCGAGGCGACGACGCTCGCGGCCGCCGACGACGTGAACGCCGCGGAGGCCTTGAGCCGCAACTGGCAGGCGGGCGTGGTGTCCACCACCGCGCGTGGCGTGCTGGGCAAGCTGGTTCCCGGGCCGCGCCACGGCCAGAACCGCGCCCCGCTGCTGGTGGCGGCGCGTGCGCTGGTGAGCGCGCTGGAGCAGCGGCTATCGCGCGGCATGGCGGGGCAGGGCGAGGGACGTGGCGGCGTGGCGTTGCTCATCGCCATCCGCGACGTCCTGGAGCTGAGCCGGGCGGTGCCGGAGCTGCGGCCGGGCTACCCCGCGCTTTGCGAGGCGTCCGCGCGGTTCCTGGAGCAGGCGCTGGAGATGAGCGCGTCCGCGGCGGAGGGGCTCGCCTTCGAGGACAGCGTGAAGATGGAGTGGCTGGTCGGACTCGCGGAGAACCTGGAGGAGGAGCTGGGCGTGATGGGCTCGCTGGCGGCGATGCTCAGCGAGGCGGTGCCCTCCCTCCACGAGCGGCTGCGCGACGCGGACCGGGACACGCGCCGCCGGGTGGTGGCCGCGCTCCGGCGCCGGGTCTCCGCGGCGTTCCCCGCGCAGGCGCCCCGGGGCCGCAAGGATCCACTGGATGCGCTGTCCGCGGACTCGCGTCGGCTCACCCAGCTGGAGAACGCCCTGACGGCGCTGGACCCCTCGCAGGCCGGGTTGAAGCAGGAGCTGCTCCGGCCGCTGAGCCTGGCGTATGCGCGCGAAGTGCTGGGGGCGACCCCGTTCGAGCGCATCGAGCAGTACGGCCGCGCGGTGCAGGCGGTGGCGGAGAACCTGCGGCGCGAGGGCGTGACGGCGGAGCCGGTGCTCGCCGAGTGCCGCGACCTGATGGAGACCCGCCTCCGGGAGCACGCCCGCGTGCTGTCGCGCGAGGTGGCCAGCCCCCCGCCTGCCCCCAACGCCGTGCTCAACGGCGACGCGTACACCTACTACCGGGGCGAGCTGACCGCGCAGGCTCCCGACGGCGAGCTGACCGCGCTGGTGGGCCTGGACGGGCAGCTGATGGCGGCGCGTCCGCCGTCCGCGTCGGCGTTCCTCTCCGACACGGTGCGCGCGGCGGTGGCCGAGGCGGAGCTGTCCTTCCTCCAGTCGCGCATCAAGTACCTGCGCAGCTGGTTGACGCAGTTGCTGTCCGCGCTGCCGGCACCGGACGCGCTCAACGGCCGTGCCGACGCGGAGCGCACCTTCGAGCGGCTGGTTCGCAGCCGCTTCCCCCAGCTCGCGCTCAAGGAGGGCGAACTGGTGCGGCTCAAGGCCACCCTGGGCCTGCTGGAGACGCTGCCGGGCGAACTGGGAGAGAGCGCGCGCAAGCTGTCCGCCCAGCTTCGTGGCATCGACGAGGACTTCGGACGCTTCAGCCGGCAGGTGCTGGAGCGGCGGACCGCGCAGTGAGCGCCGGGGCCGTGCACGGAAGGCGGCGCTGAGACGTGCTGGCGCGTCGGCTCACCCCTCTGCGGCAGCGCCTGGATGCGCTCCGCCAACCCACGGCGGCCCGTAGCGGCGCGTGGTCCTGGCCCTTCGGCCGCAAGCTGAAGGGGGCGGAGGACCTGTCCCTGCCGGTGCTCGTGGCGCTCGATCGCGAGCTGGACCGCGTGGGCGTCCACACCGCCGCCGATGCGCGGCTGTTGCTCGCGCTGGGCACCCAGCGGGGCAGGGCGGGTGCGCTCGCGCAGGGGCTCGCGGCGCGCGCGAACCAGGCCCTGGAGGAATACGAGGAGTGCCTGCGCCTCGTGGAGCGGGCGCACCGCTCTGGAGAGATGCCCGCGGGTGCGCTGACCGCGCTCGACCGGGGCTTCGTGCGGCTGGCCCGCGCGGTGAAGGTGGCGGACCTCTTCGGACGTCCGCTGGAAGCGCAGGGCGGGGACGACGCGCCGTTCGAAATCTTCGAGCGCCCGAGCGAGACGACCCGCGAGAGGCCACCGGGCAACGCGCGCCTGGCCATCGCGGAGCTGCTGGCCGCCCGTGCGCGGGACAACGTCATCGACCTGGTGCAGAAGCGGCGCGACCTGGACCTGGCCCACGAGATGCTGCTGCGCCTGGGCACGACGGACGCGGACCGCGCCCGGAGCATGGCGTTGCGTAACGACGTGGCGGAGGCGCGTGAGCGGGTGCGCGAGGTGCCGCCCACGCGCTCCCTGGAGGCGCTGGTGCGCGGCGTGCGGGAGACCGCCCAGAAGGATCCCCGGGGCGCCTACCGTTCGCTGCAGGGCCTCTACGAGCGCGCCATCGAGGCGGGGGACGCGGAGCTGGCCTCGGCGGCGCGGCGTGCGCTGACGCCGTTGCTGCCCCCGGAGTCCCGGCTGACGCGGATGGTGGAGGAGGCGGAGGCGGGCTCGCGGCTGCAGTGGCTGGGGGAGGCGGATGCCGAGGCGGACTCCGGGCGCGAGGCCGAGGACGCTCCGGACGAGCAGCTCGCGGACCTGGCGTTCTCACTGAAGCCGGAACAGCTGGCCACGTTCGACCTGGCGGCCGGGTGCGCGCGCTACTTCGACGTGGAGGACGCGTTGTCGGAGGAGATCGTGGAGAAGGACGCCGCCGCCGCGCGGGCCGTCCCGCGTCAGGTGTCCTATCCGACGCAGACGATGTCGTTCGCCACGACGGGGAGCCTGGACGAGGTTCATCACTTCGTCATCACGGATCCGCGGCGCCTCCTCCAGGACCTGGCGGCACACCGTCAGCTCGTGCGCACCTACCTGGACGACGCGCCACCTCCCAAGCCGCGCAAGGTGAAGCGCACCGCCGTGCGCGTCTACGTCTGTGATGCCTCTGGCTCCATGCACGGCGCGCGGGCGCGCTTCCGCGACGCGCTGATCATCGCGGAGCTGAACAACCTGCGCGTGAAGGCGCGGCGCGGAGAGAACTTCGACCCGCTCTACTTCAGCTTCTTCAACGACGTGCCCACGGAGCTGGCCCGCGTGGACACCGCCGCGGAGGCGACCCGGCAGATTGAAAAGCTCTTCCGGGACTCGCCCGCGGAAGGGCAGACGGACATCTCGCTGGCCCTGCTGTCCGCGTTCGACTCCATCCGCGCCGCGCAGGGGCGTGACCCGTACCTCGCGCGCGCCACGGTGGTGCTCATCACCGACGGAGAGGACCGCGTGGACCTGGACCTCATCCGCCGCACCCGCGCGCCCATGGGGGCCCTGGACATCGCACTGAGCTTCATCTCGCTGGGCGAGGAGAACCCGGACCTCAAGTCCCTGGTGCTGGAGCAGCGCGCCGCCGGAGGCCGTGCCTTCTACCACCCGCTCTCCGATGAGGAGATCCGCTGGGCGCGCACGGAGTTCGACACGCCCTGGCGCACGCTCCTTCCGCGCGATGTGCCGGCCTCGCTGGAGGCCCTGGAGGCGCTGGCCCCGCATCTGGATGCGCTGGAGGCGGTGGCGGCGGGCCGCGCGCTCGGGACGGGCGTTGCCGTGGAGGCCTCCTTCGATGCGCTCTTTCCTTCCTCGCCCGCGGCGCCCACCGTGCCGGAGGCGCCCGGCATGGAACTCGTGGCGCGGGTGAAGGACATCCTGGAGGCGGTGGGCGAGGCCGCGTCGCTTGCTCCCGCCGACCGGCGCGCGACGGAGAGCGTGGTGCTCCTGCAGCACCTGCTGTCCATCTACGGACTCACACCCGCGCGCTACCTGGCCGTGCTGTCCGGCGGCGGGCGCCCGGTGGGAGAGGCGTTGGAACGGGTCCGGCTGCTCTGCCGCCCGTTCGGGTAGGCTTCAAGGCACGCGCCATGTTCGGCTTCCTCAAACGCAAGAAGACGCCTCCGGCGCCCGTGGACCCGCTGGCCACGTTCGACCGGCTCATCGAGGACCTGGAGCGCCAGGCGGCCGAGGTGCGCAAGTCCGCCGCCACGCTGCTGGCCCTCAAGGGCGAGCTCTCCCGCGGGGTGACGCGCTACACGGCCCGCCTGGGAGACATCGCCGGGCGGCGCCAGACGGCGCACGACCGGGGCGACGCGAAGGGAGTGGGCGTGCTGGAGCGCGACCGCGTGCAGACCGAACGCCTGCTGGAGTCCACGCGCGAGTCGCTGCGGCGCGCGGAGCGGGACTCGGAGCTGCTGCTCGGCGCGGCCAGCGAGCTGGGCGAGCGCGTGGCGGACCTGCGCATCGAACGGGAGAGCGCATCCGCGCGGATGGCCGCCGGCGGCGTCGTCACCGAGGCGCTGCGCGAGCAGGTGGAGCGCTTCGACCGGGTGATGGCGCTGGAGGCCGCGCGCGACGAGGTGGAGAAGGCGCACGCCCTGGCGGACATCTACCGCGAGGAGCACGTGCCCCCAGCGGCGCCCGAGCGCGTGAAGTAGGGGAGCGCCTAGTTCCGCCGCGCCGTCTGGTGCAGCTCCAGCACGATGTTGCCGCCCTTGAGCAGCCGCACCGCGCCGGACGTCTGGCTCACGACGAGCGCGATGCAGTGGGTGGTGGAGGTGATGCCCGCCGCGGCCGCGTGGCGCGCGCCCAGGCCCAGGGGAATCTTCACCGTGTCGTCGTTGGCGGACAGGTAGCGGCCCGCGGACAGCACCACGCCGTCCTCGCGGATGACGAACGCGCCGTCCAGCACGGAGAAGTTCTTGATGGCGTCGCGGATCTTCGGGTCGAGCACGTTGCGCTCGGACTCCGACAGGCCCTGGAATGGGTTGATGGTGAGCTGCCGGCTCTTCTCCAGCACGGCCGTGTGGTCGCCAATCGTGATGATGGTCCCGATGGGATGGCCTTCGAAGCCCTCCTGGCCAATCTGGAGCGCCAGCTGGATGAGCGCGTCCACCACCTGCGAGTTGAACTCGTCGCCCAGCTTCACGCCCTCGATGGCCAGCCGGTCGTCCAGCGACCCGCCAATGCGCATCTGCATCAGCGTGTCCGGCGCGCGGCCCACCTTGCCCGTCATGCAGAGCACGAGGTCGCCTTCCTTGAACGCGCCCTGGGACAGCGCGGACACGAGCGCCACCTTCACCCGTTCGGTGCGCGAGTAGTCGTACGCGGGGATGACGAGCGCGCGGACCTTCTTGTGCTGGTGCTCCTGCGCCAGCTTTTCCAGCGTCACCGCGTAAACCAGCTTCTTGCGCGCGGCCTTACCCCGGAGGTCCTCCGGCGGAATGGGCGTGTCGCAGATGTAGAGGAAGTGGTCGACCTCGCTCTTGGCGGCCAGGGAGAGCGCCGAGCGCAAGAATTCCCGATCGAACTTCGTGTTGTCGCTCAAGGCGCCCCTCATGCACCCACGTTTTAAAGCAGGTCAGCTTGACACTGGGAACTGCATGAATAAAGCTTTCGGGCCCTTTTTTTCGGGGTCAGGCCCCCTCTACCCGTCCAACGGAGCCGCAGGCTGTGAACCAGAAAGATCTCAAGCGTTACAAGAAGATGCTCGAGGACAGCAAAACGAGCCTGCTCGAAAGCGCGAAGAAGACCCTGGTGGAGGAATCGTCCTTCGACACGGACGACCTGCCTGACGAAATCGACCAGGCCGCCTCCGAGTACACCCAGTCCATGGTCTTCCGCCTGAGGGATCGCGAGAAGTTCCTCCTGCAGAAGATCGACGCCGCCCTCAAGCGCGTGGAGGACGGCACCTTCGGCATCTGCGAGCGCTGCGAGGAGGACATCTCCCCGAAGCGTCTGGATGCGCGTCCGGTGACGACGCTCTGCATCCGCTGCAAGGAGGAACAGGAGAAGAAGGAGAAGTCCTACGGCTAAGGCCGTGGCTTCTCCGGACCGCACGGTGCTCCATGGCCCGTGCGGTCCTCGCAGCGCGGTGCGGTGACGACGCTGCTTCAGGCCGCCGCGGGCTGGATCTCCACCCGCAGCAGCTGACGGCCGATGAGGAAGTGATCGCCGTTGTCGACGAAGGTCGGCCCCGCCAGGCGGATGAACGTGCCGTTGGACGAGCCCACGTCGCGCACCATCAGCCGGTCTCCGCGCACCTGCAGCAGCGCATGCCGCCCGGACACGAAGCCGTCCGTGGGGAAGGCGATGTCGCCCTGCTCACGACCCAGCAGGTTGTCGCCGTCCTTGAGCGGGTAGGCCGCGCCGCGCAGGCCGCCCTCCAGCAACTGGATGAGCCGCAGCCGGTAGCCCGGATCCGGCGAGCCCCACACCTGCGTGCCACCGGGCCCGAGCGCCGCGGTGGAGATGGGCTCCAGCACCAGGCGCTGACGGCCCAGGCGCAGCTCTCCGCCGGCGGGCAGCTCGCGCTCCTGGCGCAGGCGCACGAAGACGCCGTTGGCGCCGCCCACGTCCTCGATGGCGAGCCTGGCGCCGGAGAAGAAGAAGCGCGCCTGCACGGGCATGATGAACGGGTCGTCGTTGAGCGCGATGTCCGCCTGCTGTCCGCAGGTGAGGGTGTCGCGCTGCATGCGCACGAGCGACTCGGGGCCGCCGTCCGCCCGCACCACGCGGATGGAGACCTGCGGGCGCGACGAGACGTGCGCCACGGCCATCACCATGGTCCCGGAGCGCAGTGCCGAGCCGCAAGCTCGGCACACAGTGGCATCCCGGGAATTCTCGGTGTCACAGCGGGGGCAATATTCCACGGCGTCCATGCGAGCATCCCTTCTAGCAGGCCCGCGCCGCGTTGGGGGGCCCGACAGCGCACGGCTTGCTCCCCACCCGAGGGGCATGGTGAAGTCCCGCCCCCACTGACTGGACGCTGACGTGTACTGCCCTTCCTGCGGCGCTGACGCCGAAGACTCTTCCCGCTACTGCCCCGCCTGCGGCGCGACGCTCCTGCGCTCGGCGGAGGGCGGCGACGAATACGTGGGCAAGACGATTGCCTCCAAGTACCGGGTGGAGGCCCTCATCGGCGAAGGCGGCATGGGCAAGGTGTACCGCGCCCGTCAGCTCGCGTTGGACAAGGTGGTGGTGCTGAAGGTGCTGCGCCACACGCTGCTGTCGGACGAGCGCACCGTCGCGCGCTTCCAGCGCGAGGCCAAGGCCGCCAGCCGCCTCAACCACCCCAACTCCATCAGCGTGCTGGACTTCGGCCAGGCCGACGACGGCGCGCTCTTCATCGCGATGGAGTACGTGGCCGGGCAGGACCTGCATCAGATCCTCAGCCGCGAGTGGCCGCTGGGCGAGGCGCGCGTGGTGCGCATCGCCCTCCAGATTCTCAGCGCGCTGTCGGACGCGCACGGCGCGGGCGTCATCCACCGGGACCTGAAGCCCGAAAACATCATGGTGGAGCAGCGCCGCAACGAGCCGGACTTCGTGAAGGTGCTGGACTTCGGCATCGCGAAGATCACCGACTCGCAGGACGAGGGCCCGGCCCTCACGCGCGCGGGCTTCGTGTGCGGCACCCCCGAATACATGTCGCCCGAGCAGGCGCGGGGCGCGGTGTTGGATCACCGCTCGGACCTGTACGCGGTGGGCGTCATCCTCTACCAGCTGACGACGGGCCTGCTCCCCTTCGAGTCCGACTCGGCGGTGGGCTTCGCCACCAAGCACCTCACCGAGGAGCCGCCCCCGCCCACGCGCCGCCGTCCGGACGCGCGCATCTCCCCGGGCATGGAGCGGCTGATCCTCCGCGTCCTGTCCAAGGATCCGGATGACCGGCCGGCCAACGCCGGGGCCTTCAAGACGGAGCTGCTCGCGGTCGACAAGGAGCGCCGTCGCGGTGGCGCCAGTGCCAGTGCCAGTGAGACGGGGGGGCGCCGTCCCCAGGCCTCCGGCGTGCTGGCCCCCATCCCGCGCAAGTCGCAGGCCGCGCAGAACGCCTCCCGCAACGACACGGGCTGGAACGACGTGACGGTGGAAGCCACCGTGCAGGGGCTGCCCCACTCGCGCACGCCGGTCTCTGAAGAGTCCACGCTCGCGTCCGACGGCACCCGGACCTCCGTGGCCGCGCCCGCCTCCAGTGGTGGCGACGGCATCATCCTCTTCTTCAAGGCGCTCACCACGGTGCTGGTGCTGGGGGCGGTGGGCTTCTTCGTCTACTACTTCGGCATTGGCGCGGGCAGCGGCTCCGAGGGGGGCCAGTACGTGGCGCCGCCCAACGCGCCCCGGCTGCTCACGGCGGGTTCGGATCAGCCCGAGTACTTGCGGCAGATCCCCAGCAACGCGCGCAACGTGGACAAGGCGCGCAAGCTGACGCTGGACGGGGACCGCGACGTGCTGGCGGGAGAGCTGACCCGCGCGACCTCCAGCTACAAGGAAGCCTTCCTCTACAACCCGGAAGCGGAGCTGGCCCTCAAGCTGGGCGAGCTGTACTGGCAGCGCGATAACACCGACGAGGCCCGCGGCTGGTGGGTGCGCCACCTGACCGACATGCCGGACTCGCGTGCGCGTGCGTACATCGAGGTCCGGCTGGGCAGCCCGGTGGCGCGGCCTTCGGCGCCCTGAGTGCCCGTGAAGTCCGGCTCGGCGGAGCCCGCGGCTCGGCAACGCCCGGCTCGGTGACGCCCGGACCCGTGCGGCCCGGGCTCCCCGTCAGCCCAGCGTCTCCACCTGCATGACGTGCTGGCCCAGGCGCACGCGGTCGCCCGGACGCAGGGGGCGCTCCGTCGCGGGCGGGATGCGCACGAAGGTGCCCAGGCCGCCGGAGAGGTCGCGCAGCATCGCGCCCGTCGCCGTGGGGCTCAGCTCGCAGTGCCGGCCGGCGAGCCCCTCGTCGTTCGGGTACGCCAGGTCGCAGTGCGCCTGCCCGATGGTGAGCAGCGCCGCGGCTGTCACCACCGCGCGGCCCGCCCTGCCACCCATGTGCACCTCTTCCACGCCGTACAGCGCCTGGCCGAGCGGCACCGGCGAACCGTACGGGTTGGGACGGCCCGCCACGGGCGGAGGGGCCTCCACGCGGCCAGTGAAGCGGAACAGCCGCTGGCCGGCGCTGAAGAGGGCGCGCGGCGCCAGGGGCTCCGTGCCGGCGAAGGTGACGTAGACGCCCGACGCGCTCGACTCGTCGCGCACGAAGAGGGCGCCGTCCTTCACCAGGAAGGTCGCGTGCAGCGGCGACACGAAGACGTCGTCCGGGAAGAGGATGGCGCCGCGCTGGCGGCCCACCACGCAGCCCGTCACCGGCAGCTTGTAGCGCTGGCCGCGCGTCGTCCCGGCGATCACCGCCAGGCCGAAGCGCGACGCCACCGGCGCGGGCCGCGCCGTGGCACCCGTGGGCGTGGGAGCCGTGGGAGGCGTGCCGGCCGGGACCGGGGCCGTGGCGCCCGTACCTCCCCGAGGCGGCAGCGCGCTGTCCGGCACCGGCGGGGGCGGACGGGTGTTCGCGGGCGGCAGGGCCGGTCCGTAGCCTGCTCGAGGCGGGGGCGGCGTCCCGGCGGCGGGCTGCGCGGCCCGGCGGGCCTCCACCATCAGCCCCTGGGCGGCAGTGGGCGGAGGGGTGCGCGCGGAGGGCTTGAGCCCGGGCGGCACCGCGCTGGGC
>NZ_RAWE01000420.1 GCF_003611695.1 Corallococcus carmarthensis
TCACCCCGCCGCCCTGAACCTCCCCGCCTGCCCTCCATGGGAGGGTCCGGTGGGCCCGTCCCTCCCATGGAGGGCAGGCGGGGAGGGTCAGGGCGGCGGGGTGAAGAGGCTCCGGTACACGGCCCAGGTCGTCCGGTCTCCCGGGAGCTTCCCCTGCCAGTAGCGCAGCATCAGGAAGCCCTGGAGCAGGACGAGGAGCACGAGCACTCCGGCCGCGATGCGGCGGGACGCGGGCCGGCGCAGCGTGGCGAGGAAGCCGGCGAGTCCGGGGGCGAAGAGCGCGCTCGCTTCCGTATAGGCGCGGTGACCGAAGCTGCGGCCATAGGGCCAGTGCCACCACGCGGACACCAGATACGTGTGGAGGAGGAAGAAGAGGAGCAGGGGCAGCAGGTAGGGCCGCAGCCGCTCGCGGTCGCGCACGAACCCCACCGCCGCGAACAGCCACACCGGCGCCCAGAAGAAGAGGCCCTTTCGGATGCTGAAGAGGACGGCCAGCACCCTGGGCCGGTCGAACTGGAAGCCGAAGCCCTTGTACGAGTACACGAGCCAGTGGCCGGTGGCGTAGTGCCAGAAGCCGAGGAGCACCGACAGCACCGCGCCGAAGGCGAGCAGGACGCACGCGAGGCTCCGGAGGTGCGCGCGCAGGAAGGCGAGCCGCGCGCGCTGGGTCGCCGCGTCGTGGACGCCATACAGCGGGATGAAGAGCAACACGATGGCGTTGGGGTTGCGCACCAGCACGATGAGCCCGGCGACGAGCCCCAGCAGCAGCGAACGGCCCACGCCAGGGGCCTGGTACCAGCGGGGCACGAGCCACAGCAGCGCCGCGAAGAGCGCGAACGAATAGGCGTGGCTGAAGCAGGCGTCCGCGGTGCCGTAGTGGAACAGGTTGGTGGCGAAGGTGACGGCGGTCAGCGTCGCCAGCACCACGGGAGGGGGATGGAGGGACTCCAGCACCCGGGCCAGGAGCGCCAGTCCGATGACGAGCGCGAGCAGGCCATTGAGCGCCACCGCGACCTGATAGGGCGTGGAGAAGCCGTCCCGGGGCGCGCCCACGAGGCCCGCGCTGGCGTGCGCGAGGAAGAACGCGGGCAGCGTCAGCAGGGCCTGTCCCGGCGGGAAGCGGTTGAGGTAGCGGTGCGTGCCTTCATCCAGCGTGAGGCCCACGTTGGGGTCCCAGTCCTCGCCCCAGCTGGCCACCTCGCGGTGGAAGGTGGGGTCGTGCTGGATGAAGAGGGCGGGCAGGTAGACGTAGTGGCCGTAGCCGTCCGACTGGATGAACGGCAGGTCCTTGTCCGCCCGCTGGAAGGAGAAGAGGACCAGGCCCAGGAGCCCGAGCACCCCCACCACCGGCGCGAACAGCCTCACCGCGCGGTGCATCCACGCCGTCGTGGGGGGAGTAGCGGCGAGGGGCGGCGAGGCGGGCGTCATGGCGGCGGCCCGGACTCTACCGCGAGGTGCCTTCAGCGCGCCGGAGCCTGAGCCCCCGGACGGCCGATGGAGATGCGTCCCTGCTCCGGCGGCTTCGGGCGGAAGTCATCCCGGGGGCCGAACTGGAACCGCACGGGGGCGCCCTGGGCATCCACCTGGAAGTAGATGGCGCCCGGGCCCACGCCGCCGCAGGTGGGCGTCTGGCCGGGCTGGTACGTGCGCGGGTCGTAGTCCTTCGCCCCCGGCCCGCAGCCCGCGTAGCTGCGCACGGCCTTCAGCGGCAGCACGGACGCGCCCTCCGCCGCGTGGTGCTTGAGGTCCGACGCGTCGAGCACCGGCACCGCGAAGACCGCGGGCGTGCCGTTGCTCGCGGGCGATACCTGCTTCGCGGTGCCCATCACCAGGAGGATGTGGCCGGTATCCTTGTCGAGGCCCTGGGTGCTCTTGCGCTCCTGGAGGCGTCCGGCGTCGCACCAGTCCCCCAGGCACCACGCGATGATGTCCCCGGGCCGCACCTGCCGCAGGTCCGTCACCGCGGTGAACGGCGCACCGGGGGCCGGTGACGCGCCCAGGGTGTGGAACCAGGCCTCCCAGACGAACGCGCGGGGCCAGTTCCACTTCGTTTCACGCGGGAACCGCTCCTTCTTGAACTTCATCACCGCCGCGTACCGCGAGGGCAGCGTCTTGCTCGCGAGGTAGCTCACCCAGCCCGAGCAGTCCGTGTACGCCGTCCAACCGCCGTCCTGCTGCTGGATGAGCGGCTGGCCATCCGGCGCCTGCGTGTACGCGTAGCTCGTCTGGGTGAGCCCGTTGTTGATGGCCTGCGCGGTTTCCAGCAAGGGCCTCACCCCCGGAGGCAGCTCCGAGGGCGAGGCGGCCTGCGCGAAGACGCCCACGCCAAGAAGGCAGAGGGCCGTGAGCGGCTTCGGGAGGCGGATGGGCATGACTCCTGATGTTGCCAACGGCCTGATTCGGACGTCGCGATGGGGTGAGTCGACGGATTCATGCTGCTGCTGATGATGCGGTCGCGGAAGGGGCATGCGCAGAGGATTGGGCTGTAAAGCACGCATCGCTTGAACTCCTGCTTTGCGCTGTTTGTGTGCTGGCGCCGCTTGAGGATGTGCGCCGACCGCATGAGCCATATGCGCAAGTTGAAGCGTAAGCGTTCACGGGGTGGTGCTCGCCTGAGGGGGCGGTGAGGCAGCGAACGGTGGGCCTCACCACGCTCGACGTGGGCCGGGGGCGGATTAGAAATAATGGGGCGTGGCCACGCCCGACCCAAGAGATGCGCGTATCGCGGAGCTGGAGCGACTGCTGAGCGCTGCGCTCGCGCGAATCGAGCAGCAGGAGGCTCGCAT
>NZ_RAWE01000421.1 GCF_003611695.1 Corallococcus carmarthensis
AAGCGAGGCGTTGGGTCCTTCGGAATGCGCCGCCTCGGCGGCTTCGCTGGCGGGCAGGGGCGTCCTTCTTCCGGCTTCATCTCCTCTCTACCCTCCCCCCAGGACTCCTTATTTCGCGCAACCCTCCTGTCGGACAGGTTGCTGGGAGTTCCGGGGGCGGTTCTCCAAACCGGTCCGACTGTCGGACCCGCCTCCAGGAGTTCCGGCGGCCCTCTCCGAACGGGTCCGACAGTCGGACCAGTTCATCCGGTGCGCCGCCGGCGGGGCGGCTCCGCCGGGTTCTCGCCTTCTCATCCCTGGGGAAGGAAGCCAGGTCCGAGGGCCTGTGGCCCCCGGGCGGCGTGTCCCTGGCGGCACGGAAGCGCCCTGCTAGCATCGGGCGCATCCCCCCGCTGAGAGCCGACTCCGCTGAACGCCACCGAACCGCGTCACCTCGCCGGCCTGGACCTGCTCCGGTGCCTGGCCATCCTCATCGTCGTCGTCTTCCACTACCCGCGACCCGAAGGTCACGCGGCCTATCAGGCCTTCGCCAACTTCGGCTGGACGGGCGTGGAGCTGTTCTTCGTGCTCAGCGGCTTCCTCATCGGCTCGCAGCTCCTGGAGCCGGTGTCGCGCGGTGAGACGCCGTCACTGCGGCGCTTCTACCTGCGGCGCGCGCTGCGCATCCTCCCGTCCTTCCTCGTCGTGCTGGGCCTGTACCTGCTGGTGCCAGCCTGGAGTGAGATGCCCGTGGTGACACCCGCGTGGCGCTTCCTCACCTTCACGCAGAACTTCGGCCTGCGCCGCAACGGCTTCTCCCACGCGTGGTCGCTGTGCGTGGAGGAGCACTTCTACCTGGTGCTGCCGCTCACCGTGCTCGCGCTGCGCGGACGCCTTCGCGCGCCGTCCCTCATCGCGCTCGCGGCGGCCGTGATGCTCGGAGGCATGCTCCTGCGCGGTGGGCTGTGGCTGCGCCACTTCTCCGCGCTGGGACCGGCCGACCCGGGGTGGCGCGACTACGACATGCTGCTCTACTACCCGACGTACGCGCGGCTCGACGGGCTGACGTGCGGCGTGCTGCTCGCGGCCCTGCGCGTCTTCCGGCCCGCGGCCTGGGAGCGCTGGACGCGCGGCGCCCGTGCACGGGGGCTGGCCGTCGTGGGGCTGGCGTGCCTGGGCGGAGTGCTCTTCATCAACGAGGAGCACTACCGCTACATGCCCTATGTCCTGCTGTCGTTCCCCCTGGCCTCGCTGGGCTTCGCGGCCCTGCTGATGGCGCTGGCGGGCCCCACGGCATCGCGCGTCTGCGCCCGCATCCCGGGCGTGAAGGCCTTCGCGGTCCTGAGCTTCACCGTCTACCTCACACACAAGGCCGTGCAGCACGGGGTGCGCGACGCGCTGGAGCCCCACGGCATGGACGCGTTCCACGTCGTCACGGTGCTGGGCGGTGCCGCGGCGGTGCTGCTCGCCTCGCTCGCGCTGCACCATGGCGTGGAGCGGCCCGTGTTGAAGTGGCGCGAGCGGCTGGAGCGCGGACTCACCTCCAGGAAGCCGCGGCCCCAGCCCGCCGGCCCCTGAAGACCGCCCGCGCTTCTGCGCGACAGAAGCCGCGCGAGGGGGTGGCCCTGGGCCCGGGCGTCGCGTGCGCGCTAGACCTCGCGCATGCGCCCCTTCCTGACAGCGACGTGGCGGTACCTGCTGATGCTCAACTACGAGGTGGATCCGGCGGTGCTGCGGCCCCTCGTCCCCCGTGGCACGGAGCTGGACGCGTGGCAGGGCCGCACGTTCGCGAGCATGGTCGGCTTCCGCTTCCTCGACACGCGCGTGCGCGGGCTGGCGGTGCCGTTCCACCGGGACTTCGATGAGGTGAACCTGCGCTTCTACGTGCGCCGCCTGGGCCCCGAGGGCTGGCGGCGCGGCGTGGTGTTCGTGCGTGAAATCGTGCCCCGGCTCGCCATCGCCACGGTGGCGCGCGTCCTCTACAACGAGCCCTACGTCGCGTGCCCCATGCGCCACGCCGTCACCATGGAAGGCGCGGACACCGGCGCGCCCGGCCACGTCGAGTACGCCTGGAAGTCCCACGGCCGCTGGCACCAGCTGTCGGCCCGGACGCTCGGCACGCCAGCGGAGAGCACGCCCGGCTCCCAGGAGGAGTTCATCACCGAGCACTACTGGGGCTACACCGCCCAGCGCGACGGCGGCTGCGCCGAGTACCGCGTGGAGCACCCGCGCTGGACCGTCTGGCGCGCCCAGGAGACCGCCTTCGACTGCGACGTCGCCGGCTTCTACGGCCCCGCCTTCTCCGAGTGCCTCCGGGGCACGCCCCACTCCGCCTTCGTCGCCACCGGCTCGGAAGTGGCCGTCTTTCCTGGAAATGAACTCCTGCCCTTGCCAAGCCCGTAGAAATCAATATTCTCAAACCAGAAATTGATTTTCTGAACTCCATGACGACTTCCAAGCCCACCTGGCCCGTGCCTACCCGCTGCCCCGTCTGTGGAGGCGGCACCGTCATCGAACGGGTGCGCTGCGACGGGTGCGCGTCCGCGGTGGAGGGGCGCTTCACGACGGGCTGGGTGCAGCAGCTGTCGCCGGAGCAGCTCGCGTTCGTGCGCGTGTTCATGGGCTGCCGGGGGAAGATCAAGGACGTGGAGCAGGCCCTGGGCCTCTCCTATCCGACGGTGGTGGCGCGGCTGGACGACGTGGTGGAGGCCCTGGGCCAGGTGCCCTCGCCGCCGCCTCCGCC
>NZ_RAWE01000422.1 GCF_003611695.1 Corallococcus carmarthensis
GGCGGCGGGTTGCGGGTCTCGGGGTTGTCGGAATTCTCGCTCATGGGGCTCCACGCGTGACGGCCCTTGAGGGCGGCGGCCACAGGGGGCCGCCGGGGACGTCAGGAAGCAGGTTTTGGGACAGGAAGCCGGACGCGGGGCCTGCGAGAAGGCCGAAACCGCCGGTTCCTGAAACCCCCCGACGGCCCTAGCGCCGGCCGGGAGGCACTCACCACCCTAACAGAGCGCCCGGATGGGGCGCCCGCAATTTCGCCGTCCGTGTGCGTGGGCTGTCCACCGGGCGACCCCACCGGCACGGCCCCGGGGCCTTCAGCGGATGCGCACGCGGAAGGGCATCATGGCCTTCAGCCCGGGACGCAGGAGCTCGGGCGACCCCAGCCCCACCTCCCGGGCGAGCACGGCCAGCGCCTCCGGCGGGCGCTCCGGCAGCGCGGGCAGGAGCACCCCCGCCAGCGCGTGCACGCCGGGCTCTCCGCCCAGGCCGGAGAGGAAGCCGCGCGCGTCCCCCATGACGTCCAGGTCCAGGTCCTCCGCGGGGGGCACCTTCGCGCGCTTGCGCGCCGACGCGATGGCCTCCGGCAGACCGCCCATGCCGTCCACCAGCCCCCGGGCGAGCGCGTCCGTGCCGCTCCACACCCGGCCCCGGGCCACGGCGTCCACCTTGGCCTTGTCCATCTTCCGGTTGCGGGCGACCTCCGTGATGAACGTGTCGTAGGAGTCGTCCACCCAGGTCTGCACCGCGGCCTGCTGCTCGGGCGTCCACGGCTTCCACCACTCCAGCAGGTCCGCCATGTCGCCGCGCTTGAGCGTCTCCTGGTTCACCCCCAGCTTCATGCCCAGGCCCTCCAGCGCGGGCTTCGGGTAGAAGACGCCGATGCTGCCCGTCAGCGTCGTGGGCTCCGCCAGCACCTCGTCCGCGCCCACCGCCGCGTAGTAGCCACCGGAGGCCGCCGCGTCGCCCATGGAGGCGACGACGGGCTTGTGCTTCTTCGCCTCCAGCACCGCGCGGTACATCAGGTCCGACGCCAGCACGTCGCCGCCGCCAGAGTCCACGCGCAGGACGATGGCCACCACGGACGGGTCCTCCTGTGCCTCCTGGAGCGCGCGCACCACCGTCTCCGCGCCCGCCACTTGCGCGAAGCCCAGCGGGTCCTCGCGGCTGCGGCCCCCGGTGATGTCGCCCAGGATGGGCACCACCGCGATGCGGCGGCGCAGCCCCCAGCGGTCCTCGCGCTCGTCGCGCGGCGAGTACGACGGGTGGAAGCGCAGCCCGGGGAACCACTCGGCCACGCGCGCGTCCAGCTCCGTGGCGGACACCACGCCGTCCAGGAGCCCCGCCGCTTGCGCCCGCTTCGAGGACAGGATGCCCTGGGCCCACGCCGCGCGCAGCTTCGCCGGAGGCAGCTTGCGGCCCGCCTCCACGGCCTTCTCGTAGTGCGACACCTGGGCATCGAGGTACGCGTCCAGCGTCTCGCGCTCCGCGGGGCTCATGTCGGAGCGGGTGAACTGCTCCATCGCCGTCTTGTATTCGCCCACGCGCGCCACGTCCCACGTCACGCCCAGCTTCTCCATGGTGCCGCCCAGCGACGTCACCGTGGCGGACAGGCCGTTGATGGGCAGCGACGCCTCCGTGAGCGCGTACACGCTGTCCGCCGCGGACGCGACGAGGTAGCTGCGGTCGTCTCCGGACAGCATCACCACCACGACCTTCTTGCCCGCCTCGCGCAGCTTGAGCAGCGACTGGCGCAGCTCCTCCGCCGTGCCCCAGCCCACGCCGGGCAGGCCCTCCATCTTCAGCACCACGCCCTTGAGCCGCTCGTCGCGCGTGGCCAGGTCCAGGAACTTCATCAGGCGCAGGTACGGGTCCGGCTCGCTCACGCCCAGCAGGGACAGCACGGGGCTGGAGCCGCCCGACAGCATGTCGTCCAGGTCCAGCAGCGCCACCACGCCGCCGCCGCCGTGCACGGAGCGATAGCGCTCCGAGGACAGGCGCAGCTGCAGCACGTGGTCCAGGCCGTCGCCCGCGCCGCCCGCCGCGTACGTCAGGCCCGCGTGGCCCAGGTCCACCGTGGCCGCGAGCTGGAGCGCCAGCGGGATGCCGCTGACGAAGCCGTGGGACAGGCCACCGCCCAGCCTCAGGCCGGGCACCACCTCCGCCTGGAGCGTGTACGTGGCCAGTCCCTCCCGGAAGCCTCCTTCCGCGAAGAGCCAGTCCACGCCCAACGTGTAGCGCTCACCCAGCGGGCGCAGGCCCAAGCCGAAGTTGTAGCGGCGCGGCAGCTTCAGTCCGTCCTGCTCCGGGGCGTTCACGTCCTTCGCCACCGCGGCCAGCGACAGGGCGCGGAAGGGGCGCGCGGTGAGGCCCACGTCCCAACTCGTCAATCCGCCGATGCGGCGGTCATCCGAGCTGAAGTCGTGCAGGGCGGCGCCCAGCTGCAGCGTGCGTGGCCCCAGCGACAGGCCGAAGGACGTCTTGCGGTAGTCGGGCGCGTTCTCCCCGCGGATCCACTCCAGGGAGAAGCCCGCGCCCAGGCCCAGGAAGCGCGTGCCCAGGAAGACGGCGTCTCCGACGGAGTCGGATTCGAGGTTGCGCTCGTGGAGGTAGAAGAGCTGCCCCGCGTCCTGGAAGCCCAGGCCGGCGGGGTTGAGGGACAGGGCGGGTGCCTCGTCAATCAGCGCGGCGTTGGTGGGCGGCAGCGTGACGCCCCGGGGC
>NZ_RAWE01000423.1 GCF_003611695.1 Corallococcus carmarthensis
CCTCCCGGGCCCGTCAGGCGTGACAGTGCGTCCGGACGGCCTTGCGCCAGGGCCTGCCGCCGCGCCTCCAGCGCCGCCACCACCGCCACCAGCCGGGGTGCCAGCGAGGACGCGGGCTTCCACCGGCCGGACTCGCGGGTGAAGGGCACGGTCTCCACGCCCGCGGTGCTGACCGTGGTGGCGCCCAGCGCGCCCTCGAAGTCCAGCGTGGCGAAGGCCTCCGCGCGCCGTCCATCCGGAGCCACCGAGACGGTGATGCGGGCGTACTGGAGCTTCCGGGAGACGAGCGGCAGCGCCGAGCCCGGCACGGTGAGCGACACGCCGTCGTGTTCGGCTTCCTTCAGGGCGGTGATGACCTCCGCCTCCGGCCCGGCCGCGGCGCCCAGCAGGCGCGGGCCCAGGAACAGGAGGACGCCGGCGACCGCGAGCACGGCGATGCCGATGCCCCCCAGCCGCCCCCAGTCCTCCAGCCGTCTCACGACCCCAGCATCTTCTGGGCGCGCTCGGCGGCGGGCGTGCCCGGCATGCGCTTGAGGACTTCGCGCAGCGTGTTCTGCGCGCGCTCCGTGTCGTTGAGCTTCACGTAGGCGTTGTGCAGGTCGAAGAGGGCCTCCTCCTCCAGCGACGTGCCCGGGTAGTCCTTGAGCAGCCCCTCCAGGCGCTGGGCCACGGCCTTCCAGCGCTCGCGCTTCGCGTAGAAGGACGCGACGTACAGCTCGTGGCGCGCCAGGCGCTGGCGGGCATCATTCCTGTGGACCGTGGCGTCCTTCACGTACTGCGAATCCGGGTACTGGCGCAGGAAGACGTTCATGGCCCGGAGCGCGTCGTACATGGGCTTCTGCTCCTTCTCGTAGGAAGGCGGCAGGGCGAAGAACTCCGAGGGGAACTCCTCCACGTAGGACAGGGCCGCGCGATAGGCGGCGTAGTCCACCTTGGGGTGGGTGGGGTGCAGCCGCATGAAGGAGTCGAACTTCTCGCGCGCCTCCGGGAACATCTCCCGGGCGAAGTCCAGGTCCGCCAGCTTCAGCTCCGCCTCGCGGGCCGCCTCCAGGTACGGGTACTTGGCGCGGACGTGGTCGAAGTACTTCTCCGCCTTGAGGAAGTCCTTGTCCTCCAGCGCGGCCTCGCCCAGCGCCAGGTTCTCCGCCGCCTGGGTGGCATAGTCGGGCTCACCCACGGGCCCCGCGGAGAGGGCGGCGCAGGAGGACAACAGCAAGGCGGACAGGACGAGGACGGCGGAGCGCATCACGCCCCCAAACTATTCGTCCTGCCCGGAGGGGTCCAGCGAAGGTTCTCCCACCAGCCGGGTCACGATGTCCGGCGCGAAACCCCGGCTGAGCAGGAGCCGCCCCGCCCTTGCCTGCTCCTTCGCGTCCAGCGGGCGGCCCGCCAGGCGCCGGCGCTCCAGCACCTGCCGGGCGGCCTCCAGCGCGTCGAAGCCCACCGCGTCCTTCGCCTCGGACAGCGCGCGCCGGGCCTCCGTGCCCTCCAGCCCGTGGGCCTGCAGCCGCTGGAGCACGGCCCGCGGGCCCAGCTTCCCCTTGCCCAGCAGGGCCGTGGCGCGTTCACGCGCGAACTTCCCGTCGTCCAGGTAGCCCCACTCCGAAAGACGGGCGAGCACCACGTCGCGGACAGAAGCGGGGAAGCCCTTGCGCTCCAGGGCGAGCGTCAGCTCATGCCGGCTGCGGCCCCGCGCCTTGAGCAGGCGAAGGCAGGCGTCGGTGGCGCGCTGGACAGCCTCCGGACCTTCGGGCTCGTCAACCATCGCGGAGTCCCTACCATGTGGTAACAGGCCCCGCCATGCACCCCATCCTCGCCCGCTTCCTCACCGCCGACGCTGCCCGGGAGACGCTCCGCAAGGAGAAGGCGGGTGAACCGCTGACTCCGGAGGAGCAGCACTTCGTGGCCGCGGCGGACGCCAACCCCAAGCAGAAGGCCATGCTGTTGGGCGTGAGCGGCCGCGCGCTGTCCTCCGACGCCCAGGCAGCGCTGGTGCTGCTGGCCGCGCACGCCTCCGCCCGCGCGCTCCGGGAGGATGAGGCCCTCTCCGCCGCGACGCAGAAGGCGCGCGAGGCGCTGAAGGAAGAGGGCGCGAGCGACGAGGAGTCGGACGCCTTCCTCGCGTCCATCCTCTTGGAGGAGGCCTTCGGCTACGAGCAGGAGGTGGACAACTTCGACGTGGACTACGTGAAGGAGTCCCTGGGCGAGGTGCCCGCCCTGGCCTCACTGTCCAAGGAGTCCGTGGACGCGCTGTTCCTCGCGTTCGCCAAGGCCGCGCCCAACGACGCGGATCGCAAGGCGCGCGAGCACATGGCGCGCGCGCTGTTCGACATCGCGTGGTCGGAGGGGCCCACCTCCATCAACCCGGAGCACCTGGAGACGCTGCTCGACAACGAGGTCGTGCAGGAGTCCGACGAGGCGCAGGACGCGCGCGTGCGCGCCACCGTGTCGCTGCTCCAGACGCTGGCGCATCAAGGGCTCATTGGCCCGATGCGCCTCTCCCGGCTGCGCGCGCAGCTGGGGGACGACGACGCCTGAAGCCGTCCTCCCCCTTCCCTGCCCGCGTTCCTAGAAGCGTTCGATCTGGAAGTCGTCGTCGCCGCCGGCCGCCGGAGCGGGCGCGGCCACCGGGGCGGGCGTGGGCGGACGGGCCGCCACCTGCGGAGGCAGGGGCCGGCCCTGGACGACACCGGGC
>NZ_RAWE01000424.1 GCF_003611695.1 Corallococcus carmarthensis
ATGCCTTCCACCATCGAGTCGAGGTACTCGCGCAACTCCTCATCGAGTCGCTTCAGCGTCCGCCGGTCCATCGCGACCGTAGATCATGATCGACCGGCGGCTTCAACAACCGACTAAGTGGTACTAGAAGTACGTCGCCAGGCCCAAGGAGCCCGTCAGCGACGTCTGCGTATCCTCGTTGAGCGCGATGTAGAAGTTGTACTGCGCGCGCACGCCCAGGCTCACCGAGTCGCTGAGGAAGAAATCGACGCCCGCGTTGGGCCCGATGCCCACGAAGTTGCTGGTCGTCTCCTTGAAGACGATGAGGTAGCTCACGTCCGTGCCGATATACGGGCGGATGTTCTCCTCCATCAGCAGGTAGCGGATGCCCAGCGACGGGGCCAGGCCCACCACGCGCTTCTCCGGCGTGGAGAAGGTGTCCGTGGGGAACATCAGCTTCGACAGCGAGACGACCTCGAAGCCGTTCTCGATGTAGAGGCTGCCCTCCAGGCCGATGAACGGCGTGCCCGCGAGACCCGCGGTGCGCTTGAAGTCCATGTAGCCCAGCGACAGGCCCAGACTCCGGTTGGAGAACTGCGCGTGAGCAGGAGCCGCGCCCAGCAGGGCCGCGAGCAAGCCAAAGGCACAAAGGTAGGTACGCATGGCGGCGCACTCTACAGCCGGCCTAACCCCTGGAAAACAGCGCTGATTCAGCGGCAGGCTGGCGTTGCCTCATGGGGTGGCGCTCTCCTACACTCGCGCGGCCATGCGTCTTCGCCGCCTCGTCCTTGCCCTGACCGCCGCCGCCTCCCTCTCCACCACCGCCTGCCTCAGCACTCCGCCCCCACACGAGCGGGCGCTCATCAACAATGAGCTGTGCGCCCAGGAGATGGCCAACGGGGACCTGCTGAAGGCGGAGACCTACTGCAACCTGGGCCTGGAGTTCTCCCCCCAGTACGCGGACCTGTGGGCCAACAAGGGCCTCATCGCCATGTACTCGGGCAACAAGGGCAAGGCGAAGGAGTTCTTCATCAAGGCCCTGCGCTTCAACCAGGAGCACCTGCAGGCCTACCAGAACCTGGGCGTCCTCTATCTGGAGGAAGGCGCCTACGGAAAGGCCCACGACAACTTCAAGCGCGCCCTGCAGGTGAACCCGGACAACCTGGAGTCGCGCTACGACCTGGGCCTCACCTTCATGAAGATGGGCAAGACGAAGGAGGCCAAGAAGGAGTTCGACACGCTGCTCGCGGTCAACCCCAACGTGGCCAACGCCCACCACAACCTCGGCATCATGGCCTACGAGGACAAGGACCTGGAGACGGCCTTCGAGCACCTCTCCCAGGCCGCCCAGCTCACCCCGGACTCCGCGGAGGTGTGGCACGACCTGGGCACCGTGCTGCTGGAGCAGAGCCGCTTCGCGGAGGCCCGTGAGGCCTTCGGCAACTGTTCCCGCCTGGATGAGAAGAACTCCAGCTGCCTCAACAGCTTGGCCGTCGCCCAGCGCAAGGTGGCGCTCACGGACTCCGCCCTCAAGGAGCTGAAGGACACCCAGACGGCGGAGAACAGCGCCCCGGCCATGTACCTGCTCGCGCGCCAGTACCGCGAGAAGGGCCTCCTCACGGAAGAGGAAGGCGCCTACCGCAAGTGCGTGAAGCTGGACGCCAAGTTCGCGCCCTGCCACTTCGGCCTCTTCCAGATCTTCAATGAGGCCCACAAGCAGACCCACGCGCAGACGGCGTGCAAGAACTTCATGAAGTTTGGAACCTCCGAGGAATTCCCCACCGAGTACACGACGTGTGAGAGATTCCTCGCCAACGACTCGTTCTAGCCGTCCCTCTGGGTAGCGACACACGCGATGAGCGTCCGTCTGACCGTCACACAGCGCAGCGAGGCCGGAGGCGCCTCGGGCAAAGAGGTCGTCCTCGACGACTCCGTCATCACCCTGGGGCGGGACAAGACCTGCCAGGTGGTGCTTCCGCAGCAGGCGGTGTCGCGCAACCACGCGCGCATCATCCAGGAGGGAACCCTCTACTTCCTGGAGGACCTGGGCAGCGCCTACGGCACGAAGATCAACGGCAAGGCGCTCCCCAAGGGGGAGAAGGAACTGCTGCGCAACGGCGACGTCATCGCCATCGCGCAGTACGACGTCCGCTTCGACAAGGTCGTGGAGATCGCCCCGGACGTCAGCGACAAGACGTCCTTCCTCGCGCGCGGCATGGTGAAGGACGCGATGCGCGGCCTCGCCGGCGGCGAGGAGCGCTTCCTGCGCTACATGAACGGCCCGCGCGAGGGCCAGCGCATTGAAATCTCCGAGGCCCAGGAGCACGTCTTCGGCCGCGACGAGAAGGAAGCCGACGTCATCCTCAAGGACGACCTCGTCTCCCGCAAGCACGCCAAGGTGCGCCGCGACTGGTCCGGCACGCACGTGGAGGACCTGGGCAGCCGCAACGGCATCAAGGTCAACAAGAAGCGGGTGAACCGCAAGGCGCTCAAGGACGGCGACGAGCTGGAGATTGGCGCCACCCGCTTCGTCTACGTGGACCCCACCGAGCCGCCCGACGAGCCGGCGGTGAGCCTCTCCTCGGAGAGTCCCTCCAGCGCCCCGGCCCCCTCGCCGC
>NZ_RAWE01000425.1 GCF_003611695.1 Corallococcus carmarthensis
GGCCTGCTTGCGGCGGGAGGACGGCGAGCGGCGGACCGCGGGCGTCTTCTCCGGGGCCTCTTCGGGAGGCAGGGACGGCACGCGGGAGATGGCCGTCTCGTTGTCGTTCAGCAGGGCCTGCGGCGCGGTGTGGGGCTGGGTGACGCGGAGGCTGTCCAGCGTGGAGGAGCGCGAGGGCCGGGGGCGGGAGTCCTCAGCGTTGTTCGAGGCTTCACGAGGAGGGCGGTGACGCGAGTCTTCCGCGCCGTTGTTCGAAGCGTCTCGGGCCGAACGGGCAGCTCGCGAGTCCTCCGCGGATCCATTCGCGGCATCACGAGGAGGACGAGGGCGGGAATCCTCGGCGGCTCCGTTCGCGGAATCGCGAGCCGGACGCGCACGTGCGTCCTCGGCGGATCCGTTCGCGGAATCGCGAGCCGAACGTGCGCGTGCATCCTCGGATCCATTCGCGGCATCACGAGGAGGACGGGGCCGCGCGTCCTCGGCACCACCGTTCGCGGCATCCCGCGCGGACCGGGCCCGCGCATCCTCACCGGAGGCACTGAAGGCTTCACGCGGCGGCTTGGGCCGTGCGTCCTCGGGAGGCGCGTTGAAGGCCTCACGCGGAGGACGGGGCCGCGACTCCTCCGCGGATCCATGGGCCGCATCCCGGCCTGAGCGCGCCCTGGGTTCCTCCGCGGCGTCACGGCCGGAGCGCGGACGCGGATCCTCGGAGCCGTTGGCGGAGTCCCTCGCGGAGCGCTGCCGTGAATCCTCCGGAGACGCATCCCTCGCGGACCGCGAGCGGCCCTCTTCGGACAACCCATCCCGGCCACCCCGGGCCCGGGGCTCGTCGGACGGCGCCACGAAGGTCGGAGGCTCCTTCGGATGACGCGCCTTCGGCTCCTCGGGAGGCTGCGCGCCCACGCGCGACAGGGGCGTGAGGATGGTTTCGCCCTCGGCGTAGCCAGGGGACGTCGTGACCTGCGACGCGGTGATGCGCAGCGACGAATCCAGCATCACCGGCGGCAGGGCCGGCTGGGTGCGCACGCCCGGTTCGGAATCGTCGGGCCGCGCGGACATCTCATTCGTGGGCGGGGGCGGCCGGACCGTCTCCGTCGGAGGAGACACCCGCCGCGAGGGCGCCGCCGGAGCGGGCTTGCGGACCGCCATCTCCTCCGTCGTGTTGCGGCGTCCTCCCGCATTGGGAGCCGGCGCCGCCTTCGCCGGAGCGGGAGCCTTGGCCGGAGGCGCGGGCGCGCGAGGCGGCAGCGTGGAGGAGATCTGCGGCAGCGGCGCCCCGGAGGGCGGCAGCGTGACCGGCTCCGGCACGTCCGCGCCCCGGGCCAGCACCTGCGCCACCTGCGTCTCGCTGGAGGTGCCGTCCCCGGTGGACTGCCCGCTCATCAGCAGCAGGCGGGTCTGGTCGCGGCGCTCGGAGAACAGGCGCAGCATCAATTCGCTGCTCTGTTCGGGGTGCCAGATGCGCGGGCCCACGGCGCGCTCGATGGCGCGGGCGAACTCCAGGGTGGTGCCGTAGCGGTCCTCGCGCCGTTTCGCGAGCGCCTTGAGGACGATGGCGTCCAGCTCCGGCGGTACTTCCTTGTTCACGCGCGAGGGCGGAGGCACGTCCCCGCTCAGCACCGCGTTCATCATCGCCTCGGCGCTCTTCGCGTAGAACAAGCGCATGCCGGTGAGGCACTCGTGCAGCACCACGCCCAGGCTGAACAGGTCGCTGCGGGCGTCCAGCGGGTCGCCCATGATCTGCTCGGGGGACATGTAGCCGCTGGTGCCCTTCACCATGCCCACCTGCGTGCGGCCCGCGCGCGCCAGGCTCTTGGCGATGCCGAAGTCGAGCAGCTTGGTGACGCCCTCGTACGTCACCATGATGTTCTTCTCGGCGACGTCGCGGTGGACGACGGGCGAGGGCCGGCCCAGCGGGTCGGTGAAGCTGTGCGCGTAGTTGAGCGCCACGGCCGTGTCGCGCACGGCCATCAGGCTCAGGCCCATGGGGATGGGCTCGTGGGCGGAGCGGCACGCGCGGGCCACCTCCACCAGCGTGGCGCCCGGGACGAACTCCATGGCGAGGAACAGCTCGCCGTCCGCCACGTCCAGGTCGTACACGTGGGCGATGTGCGGGTGGTTGAACGCGGCCGTGACCTTGGCCTCGTCCAGGAACATCCGGACGAACTCCTCCTCGCCGCGGATGTCGGGGAGGATCTGCTTCAGCACCACCATCTTGCGGAAGCCGGCGAGGCCCTTCTGGGCCGCGAGGAAAATCTCCGCCATCCCGCCTGTCGACAGGCGGCAGAGCACCTCGTACTTGCCCAACACCCGGCCGCGGAACCCGTCCGGAGTGAGCGTCAGCGTCGTCCCAGCCATTGAAGGGGTCCGACTCTACACCGGGGCAGGCACCGGCGCGAAAGGCCCGGACCCCCGTTTCTGGCCGGATGCCAGGGTTTACGAGGATGAGCCTCCGTCCAGGCGAGGACAGGGTTTCCGGAACGGCGGCCCGCGAACTGTCCGACACCGGAGGGCCGCCCCTGGGAAGGACGGACAGCGGAACGGGCGCCGCTACTGTGGGTGCCATGCGGCTGAGAAGGCGTCAGG
>NZ_RAWE01000426.1 GCF_003611695.1 Corallococcus carmarthensis
CTGCGGGTTCATGAGGGGCTCCTCTATCACGCGACGCTCGCCTACCGCGAAGGGGAGGGGAAAGCTTCCCGGAACAGGCGGCGGGCATTCTCGGTCGTCCGCTGGGCGAGCACCTCCACCGGCTCCCCCAGCACCTGTGCCATGCCCGCGAGGATGTGGGGCAGGTAGCCTGGCTCCGAGCGCTGCCCCCGGAAGGGCGTGGGCGCCTGGTCCGGTGAGTCCGTCTCCGCCACCAGCCGGTCCGCCGGAATCACGCGCAGGGCGTCCAGCGGCTTGCGCGCCTCCGCCCACGTCACCGGGCCCGCGAAGGAGAAGTGGCAGCCCTTCTGGATGTAGAAGCGCGCCAGCTCCGCGCCGCCGCTGTAGCTGTGCATCAGGATGCCGGCCTCCGGCCACGGCTCCGCCTTCAGGAACTCCATCAGCGCCGGGTGCAGCCGGTGGCAGTGCATCAGCACCGGCAGCCCGTGCTTGCGCGCCAGGGCCATGTGTCCGCGCAGCACCGCCAGCTGCCGCTCCAGCGGGGCGCCGGGAAGGGACGGACCGTCCAGGCCGCACTCGCCCACCGCCACCGCGCCGCCTTTCGACAGCAGCGCGTCCAGTTGCTCCAGGTGCATGCCGTCGTCCTCCGCGGGCAGGTCCGGCAGGAACTGGGGATGGATGCCCAGACCCACCTGGATGCGCGCGTCCCTTCGCGGCAGCGTGAGCAAAGGCTCCCAGGTCTCCGGGCCCACCGCGGGGATGAGGATGCCGTGCAGGCCCGCGGCCCAGGCGCGCGTGACGACGCTGTCGCGGTCCGGGTCGAAGCGCGAAGCGTCCAGATGGCAGTGCGTGTCGATCATTGAGCACCCTTCTTCCGAGTCGCGTTCAATCACGGACAGGCCCGGATGGCGTGCCCTTCAAGGCATCCCGGCCCCCGCGAACGCGAAGCTATGACGCGCCCCCTGACTTTGGAGGCATGAGCATGACCAAGCGAGTGGTGTGGGGGGCGTTGTTCGGGGCACTGACGGTACTGGCCACGGGCTGTGGCGACGAATGCGTCGACCAGTTCGACTGCCGGGACAAGGGCGTGGCCCCTGAGGGCCAGCAGTGGACCTGCAACTCGGACAACACGTGCGAACTGAGCACCCTCACGCCCGTCCCGGAAGAGGACGCGGGCACGGAGGTCGACGCGGGCACGGAGGTCGACGCCGGCACTGACGCGGGGACCGATGCGGGCACGGAGGTCGACGCCGGCACCGACGCGGGCACGGAGGCCGACGCCGGCACCGACGCGGGCATGAACGTGGCCAAGGGCGGCGCGTGCACCGCGTCCGGGGACTGCATGGCGGGCCTGCGCTGCGAGGCCTCCACCTGCCAGTCGCTCTACATCGCCGTGACGGGCAACGACGGCGGCACCCGCGCGCTGGTGACGGCGTACGACGTGCCGGGGATGACGTCGCTCAGCGCCGACGGCGTCGCCAGCGCCTACCCGCGCTTCGGCCCGGGAGGCACCCAGGTGGCCTTCGTGCAGGGGGACGTCACCGCCGCCGCGGGTGAGCTCGCGGTGCGCCCGGTGCCGCTCACGGCCGCCGCGCCCACCGTGCTGACCACGGGCACCGCCGCCGGCAACGCGCGCATCCGCTACATGGAGTGGGAGCCGGGCAACCTCATCGCCTGGGTGCGCGGGAACACGGGCATCTCCACCCTCCCGGCGACGGGCGGCACGCCGACGTCGGCGACCGTCAATGGCACCTTCCCGGACTTCGCGCCCAACGGCACGGACTACGCGTACAGCGCCGCGGGCAACGGCATCTACGTCTCCACCGGCGGCGCCGCGCCGGCTCCGCTGTCGGGCTCGCCCACCACGGGCGAGCAGCCGCACTACAACCGCGTCACCTCGCAGCTGCTGTTCCTGGCCAACCCGGACAACCGCACCGTGAACTTCGGGACCGAGGCCACGCCGGTGCTCCGGCTGTACTCGCTGCCGGTGACGGGCGGCGGCACGCCCGCGCTGCTGGCGGACACCACCTCGCGCGCCGTGACGGGTGGCACCGTGGAGTCGTACATCGCGAACCCGAACTGGGCGCCGGACGGCAGCTGGGTCGCGTATGTGCGCGCGAACTTCCTGCTCATCGGCACCGCCGCCACGTTGTGCGGCAACACCGGCACGGAGCTGTGCGGAAGCGACCCGGGCAACGCCATCTACCTGCAGCGCGTGAACACCACCACGGGCGCGGCGGAAGGCGCTCCGGTGCTCTTCGCGGAAAACGCCACGCTGCCGTCGTTCTCCCCGGATGGCCGCCTCGTGGCCTACGTCTTCGGCGGAGCGCTCAATGTGCGCGCCATCGACCCGGCCACCGGCCAGCCCACCGGCACGGCCATCGCCCACCCGAAGGACACGTACACGGTGCTGACGAGCGAGGGTGACGACTACCGCCCGCGCTGGCAGCCCCGCTAGGACGTGTCCGCAAATAGTTCGAGCGGAGCCGGGTGTTAGGAGGGCATGAGCCGAGGAGAGCTGACGGACGCCCAATGGGAGCGGCTGGTAGGACTGCTGCCGCCCCAGAAACCCGCGCGGGGC
>NZ_RAWE01000427.1 GCF_003611695.1 Corallococcus carmarthensis
CCCCTCACCCCCGGCCTCTACCAGCCGCTGCCCGGCCCCTTCGTGCGCCGGGACGCCGAGGGCCGGCCCCTCCAGAACGACGACCCCCGCGACCGCCACGGCACGGACCGCCGGCTGGGCGGCCGCATGTTCTGGAACGTGCTCCACGCCTTCCGGGCCGGCGAGGACACGGAGGACTCCGCCGTCTCCCAGGCCCAGTGGGACCGCATGGTCTTCGGGGCGGTGCTGGCCATGGTGGGCCTGGCGCTGGCGGCCATCGCGCTCGTCAGCTCGCTCTAAGGGCGACGGGGCGCGTCGAAAGCCTTGGGGTTGTCGCGGCCTGTGCTACGGTGCCGCGCACTTGGCCACCGACGACCTCACACTCGTCAAGCGCGTCCGCAGCGGGGACCAGCGCGCCTTCAAGCTCCTCGTCGAGCGTTACCAGCGCAAGGTGTATGCCGTCGCGCTCGGAATGCTGAAGGACAAGGAGGAGGCGATGGACGTCTCCCAGGAGGCGTTCGTCAAGGTCTACAAGTACCTGGACCACTTCAAGGGCGACGCGTCCTTCTACACGTGGCTCTACCGCATCACGTCCAACATCTGCATCGACGTGCTGCGCAAGCGCCGGGGCGGCGGCGAGGCCGTGGAGTTCGACGAGACGCAGGAGGTGGACCTCTCCGAGGCCCGCATCGGCGCGCTGGGCAGCCGCCTGGGGACCAACCCCCAGAAGAGCGCCCTGCGCAAGGAGCTGGCGGAGAAGATCCAGGAGGCCCTGGCCACGGTGCCGGAGAAGCACCGCGCCATCCTGCTGCTGCGCGAAATCGAGGGAATGTCCTACGAGGACCTGGCCCGCACGCTGGACATCCCCAAGGGCACGGTGATGAGCCGGCTCTTCCACGCGCGCGCCAAGGTGCAGAAGATCCTTGGGGATTATCTGGAGCTGGACGAAGCCAAGAGCGGGGTGGGCAACGAATGAGGATGCCAGAAAGGCCTCCTCGAATATCCGTGGGGGAGCGCGCGTCCCAACGACGAATTCCCACCAGCCCGCAGGGTGAAGAGTATGGCCGGAAATCCCGCGTGTGAGCGTTTCGTACCGCTCCTGTCTCCCTACATCGACGGTGAACTCGCTCCTGGAGAGCGCGTCAACGTGGAGCGGCACCTGGCTGCCTGCCGGGATTGCACGGGCCGCGCGGCGGACCTGCGCGCCGAGTCCGGGTTGCTCCGGGTCGGCCTGGACATGGCGGTGGACGACGTCGACTTCAAGGACTTCGCCCAGAAGGTGATGGCCCGGGTGACTCCGGAGAAGCCGCCCCTCATCGAACGGATGCGGCTGGCCCTGTCGGAGATGTTCCTCTACCAGCGCACCGCGATGATGTCGTCGCTGGCCACCGCCGCGGTGGTGCTGCTGGTGGCGCTGCCGCTGTTGCTGCGCGACAGCGCGCCGGAGGGCTACGCCGCCGAGCGTATGACGGTGAAGTCCATCCAGTCCTACCAGGGCGCCCGCGTGGCCCCGGTGGTGATGGAGACCGAAGGCGGGGGCTCCATCATCTGGATGGTGGACGAGCAGGAGCAGGCCCCGGAGACCGTGAAGGGCGCCGCCGACGGGCAGAAGAAGCCGGGCCAGGTGGAGTCCCAGGAATCGAGCGTGGAGCCGGATGGCCAGGGAGGGCGGCAGGAGGCGCCGTCCGTCCCGCCCCGGCCCACCGGAGGAGCGCTATGACGAAGCCGACGTGGGCGGTGCTGGCACTGGTGTTCGCCGTGGGCTTGGTGATGGGGCCGTCGGTGGCCTTCGCCCAGGAGCAGAAGGTGAAGGTGCAGGTGGAGGTGGTGCTGGCCTCCAACAAGGGCACCGTGGTGGACCCCCCGGAGCTCGGCAAGATGAAGGAGGCGTTCCAGAAGCAGAACTTCAGCTTCACCTCCTTCAAGCGCATGTCGCTGGACACCGTGGAGGTGGGCGCCCAGAAGCCCACGGAAGTGAAGCTCCCCAACGGGACGAACGCGTCGCTCCAGCTCCTGGGCATGAAGGACGGCAGCGCCACGTTGCGCGTCATCATCCCGAACCAGTCCTCCGTGGAAGTGGAGCTGGGCCGCCAGGGCGCCGTGTACCAGAAGGCCGGCAAGCACGTGGGGGGCGACCTCATCCTCGTCCTGGTGCCGCCGTCCAAGTAGCCGCTGCTGTGCCGTGACGGATGCGCGCCGCCTTCGGGCAGGCGCCGTCCGGTGGAAGCCCCTCCCTGACGCCTGGATGGCCCCCTGTTCCCCGGGCGGCCCCGCGTCAGGAGCCCGCTGCCCCTGAATCTTCCCTACTCCTCGCACATCCACCCCTGCGTGGACGGTGCCGCGCTGTCCCGGCGTCGGAGGGCTGCGTCCCACGTCCGACGTGCGCTGGGGTGTGCCTGCGACCGCGGGGCAGGAAAGAGGGCGGAACTACCTGGAGCCGGGCTGAAAGAAAGTCAGTCCTGCCCTGCTTGCTCGGGGTGGTTCGGGGTTTCTTCCCTCGAAAAACGATGAGTTGGGCGACGGCACGGCAGTTGCTCTTGGGTATGAGGGCAGGAC
>NZ_RAWE01000428.1 GCF_003611695.1 Corallococcus carmarthensis
CGCCCCTGCGCCGCGCGCGGCCCCCGCGCCCGCCGCCGCGAGCGCGAACTCCAGCGCCGCGGACATCCTGGATGAAATCCTCGCGGGCGGCTCGCCCACCTCCGAGTGGACGGAGGAGGACCTGGCCCGTCTGCAGACGGTGCAGCAGAACCAGGAGAAGAGCTCGAAGATCCTCCGCGCCCTCCTGGAGCTCGTCTTCGAGAAGGGCCAGGTTCAGCAGCGCGAGCTGGCCGCGCGCATGCGCCTCTGACCCGCGCGGCTTTTCAGCCCACCTCGCGCAGCTCGCGCGCGGTGAGCCCCAGCAGCGTGAGGATGGTGTCCAGCCCGCCGGCGGAGATGGACGTGTCGGCGGCCTCGCGCAGCTTCGGCTTGGCGCGGAAGGCGATGCCCAGGCCCGCCTTCTCCAGCATCAGCAGGTCGTTGGCCCCGTCGCCCACGGCGATGACCTGCTCCAGGAGGATGCCCTCCTGCGAGGCCAGCGTCTCCAGCAGCTCCGCCTTGCGGCGCGCGTTGACGATGGTACCCACGGTGCGGCCGGTGAGCTTCCCGTCCTGGACCTCCAGCGCGTTGGAGTACGCGAAGTCGATGCCCAGCCGCTTCTGGAGCGCTTCCGCCGCCACGGAGAAGCCGCCGCTGATGACCGCGGTGCGGTAGCCCAGGCGCCGGAGCACGCGGATGAGCGTCTGCGCCCCTTCGGTGAGCGGCAGGTTCGCGGCCAGGTCGTGCAGCACGCGCGCGTCCAGCCCGGCCAGCAGCGCCACGCGCTGGCGCAGCGACTCGTCGTAGTCCATCTCCCCGTGCATCGCGCGCTCGGTGATGGCGGCCACCTTCGCGTGGACGCCGTACGCCCGCGCCAGCTCGTCGATGACCTCGATGCGGATGAGCGTGGAGTCCATGTCCATCACCACCATCCGCTTGCCGCGCCGGTAGAGGCTCTCGCGCTGGAGGGCCACGTCGAACGTGGGGCTCGCCATGGACAGCGCCAGGAGCGCGCGCTTGAGCGCCGAAGGATCCGCGTCCGGCGGCAGCGTGACGTGCAGCTCCACCGCAGTGAGCGGCGTCTCGCTCAGCCGGGTGATCCGCTCCACGCGCGCGTTCCCCGCCGAAAGCTTCTGCGTCAGCGCGTGCACGTCATGCACCCCCAGCGCCTTGCCCACCGCGGTGACCACGTAGCGCAGGGGTTCGGGCCCCACGGGCGTGGCGCCCGGCGGCACCGCTCGGACGTCCACGGAGACGCCCAGCTCACGGGCCAGCTCGGGGAGCGCCTGGAGGGATTCACCCACGCGGGCGCCCTCCGGAAGGCGCACCCACAGGGCCAGGGTGAGCAGGCCCTGCACCACCACCTGCTCCACGTCGAGCAGCTCCGCGCCCGCTTGCGCGAGCAGGCCGGTGAGGCGGGCGGTGATGTCGGGGCCGTCCCTTCCGGTGACGGTGAGGAGGACGCTGTCGGAGGGGCGCGCGGTCATGGCGCGCCGCAGTCTGACAGGTCCATATCGGGACGGGCGAGCCCGTCCCTCCGGAGACGGCGAGCCTCACGAAGCAGGCCCGCCTGCCCGGCCGACGGCTACTCCTGCGCCGGATCCGACGACACGATGAGCGAGCCGCGCTCCAGGTACTCGCGCTCCGGGAAGGCCTTGTAGAAGTCCTCCAGCATCGCGTCCACGTCCGGGTAGCGCTGCTCGCGCTTGTCCTGCGTGGCCTTGTCGAAGAGCTGATCCAACCCGCTGGGCGCCTCCGGGTTCACCTCCGAGGGCAGCGGCGAGCGGCGGCCCGGAATCTGACCGGTGAACATCTCGTAGAGCAGGATGCCCAGGCCGTACACGTCCGCGGACGGGCCCGGCTCCTTGGCGCCCCGGTTCATCAGCTCCGGCGCCATGTACACCATGCCGCCCGTGCCCACGAACACCTGGGGCATGCCCTTGGTGGCGTCCACCTCCACCACGCGGCTCATGCCGAAGTCGGCGAGCTTCGCGTTGCCGTACGCGTCGAAGAGGACGTTCTCCGGCTTGATGTTGTGGTGGGTGAGCCCCGCGGCGTGCGCGGCCCGGAGGCCGTACGCCAGCTGCAGGAACGTGCGCAGCGCGTGCGGCACCTCGATGCCCTTGCCGCCGGACGCCTCCAGCCGCTCCTTCAGGCTGCCGCGCATCAGCTCCACCACGAAGTAGGGCCGCGCCGAGTCCACGTTCTGGTCGATGATCTGCACCACGCCCGGGTGGCGCACCTGAGCCTGCGCGCACAGCTCCTTCTTCAGGCGCTTGAGGACCTCCCCGCGCTGCAGGAAGGAGAAGTAGCCGAAGATGTCCTTCAGCTCCTTGATGCAGATGTCCAACCCCAGCGCGTTGTAGCGGCCCTTGAAGACCGTGCCCAGCGGCCCCGTGCCGATGGGGTCGAACTTCTGGTAGCGCAGGTCCAGGTCGCCGGAGCCCTTCGCGGCAGCGGCGGCGGCGGCATTGGGGACCGGGGCTGCGGGAGCGGAG
>NZ_RAWE01000429.1 GCF_003611695.1 Corallococcus carmarthensis
CCCCGCCGCCGCGCCGTCCGCCGCCCGCACCCGCCCGTCCCGGCACGCCGCCGTCCAACGCACTGCGCGCGGGTGCGACACCCGCGCGCCGTCCGCCGGGTCCTCCGCCACCGCCCTCGGCCGAGGGGGATGAGGACGAGGAGGACAGCCGGCCGAAGACGGAGCTGAACACGTCGGAGAAGACGCAGATCCGCCCGGCGCCGGAGCGTCCGCGCCGGTAGCCGTCCGCGGCGAGGCGGACCCCCGTCCGGGCTCCCCGGCCACAGGCGACGGGAGGTCTCTTCGCGGGGCGCCCGGCGCCGGACACCGGCGTCACCCCCAGGTGGGTGGGGCCCTGTCCCACCACGCGGGACCGCGAATCCTGACCTTGCGAGGAGGGCGGGTCAGGGAGAAAGTGCTCCCGTGTTGATCCCCTTCCTCGCCGCGCTCACCCTGGTGGTCGCTCAGGCGCCCGCGCCCTCCTCCTCCGCGAAACCCGTCACCGTGTTGCTGGCGCCCACGGACGTGACGCGGGGAACGCCGCGCTACCTCGTAGGAACCGCCCAGGAGCACGTGGCCGAGCAGCTCAAGGCCCGCGGCCTGGAGGTGATCCGCGTGGAGGACGTGACGCGCACGCTGCCGAAGAAGAAGCGTACGGCGATGATGCGCTGCAACCGCACGCAGCCGTCCTGCATCGCGTCGCTGGGCGTGGCCGCGAAGACGGACGTGGTGATGGTGACGGAGATTGGTCCGTACCTGAACGCATACAAGGCGGGCGTGCGCGTGTACACGGCGCAGGACGGCGCGCCGCTCGTCGAGGAATCCGTCCCCGGCGTGAGCGAGGACCAGGTGCTGGACGCGCTCAGCAAGTCGCTGGACGTGGTGGTGCCGCGCACGCTGCGGGTGCTGCGTCCGGAGCCGGTGGCGCCGCCGGTGACGCCGCCCGTGGCGCAGCAGACGCCCAACGTGACGCCGGGCGTGAAGCAGCCGGTGCCGGGGCCGGACCTGACGCCGGGCGTGCAGCCGCCCACGGAGCTGGGCCTGACTGACACGCCGACGGTGGAGACGCCGGGGCGGCGCAAGTGGGCGTGGGTGCCGGCGGCGGGCGGCGTGGTGCTCGCGGGCGTGGGGACGGTGTTCTACATGCAGTCGCGCGGGAAGCTCAGCGACCTGAACAAGAACGAGTACCCGACGCTGGCGGAGGCAGAGAAGGTGCGCGACTCCGGCAAGCGCTCGCAGACGCTTGGCGTGGTGGGGATCGGGGTCGGCGCGGCGGCCATCGCGGCGGGCGCGCTGATGTACTTCCTGCCGGTGAAGCAGACAAACGTTCAGCCGTCCGTGACGCTCACGCCGCAGGGCGGTGGCTTGAGCTTCGCCGGGACGTGGCAGTGAGCACGGGGAAAGCCATGCGGAACCTCTGGAAGGTCGGCGCGCTGAGCGCGGTGTTCGGTGCGGTGCTCAGCGTGGGCGGCTGCAGTGACTTCGAAGCGGCCTATGAAGACTGCAAGGGAGAGGGCCGCTGCGGACCGCAGGCGAACGAAGACGGTGGCAGCGACGCCGGTGACGCGGGAAGCGACGCCGGGGACGGTGGCGACGGTGGAGACAACACGCCTCCTCCCTGCGGCGACGGCGGCGTCGACTATCCCGACCTGACCGGCTTCGACAACGACTGCGACGGCATCGACGGTGTCGCGGACGCGGGCTACTTCGTGGATCCCGTAGGAGGCAGGGACGACGGCTACGACGGGACCCGCGAGAAGCCGTTCCAGACCCTGACGCGCGCCCTCCGGGAGATCCGCGACGGTGGCACGGGGCGCAGCATCGTGTACCTGGGCACCGGCACGTACAACGAGCCCGCGCCCGTGGTGGACCTGCCCGTATCGCTCTACGGCGGATACACGTGGCGCGGCAACGGCAATGCCTACTGGGACCGGTTCAAGGATGGCGGTGGCAGCACGGTCTTCGACGGCGGCACCCTCGCGTTCACGGTGCGCGACGTAACGGATGCGGGAGTCCTGCTGGAAGGCCTCACCATCGCTTCCGCAGATGCACTGACTGCTGGCGAGTCCTCCATCGCGCTTCGCGTGATCCGAGGCTCCGCGGTGCAACTGCGCCGCGTGATCAT
Source organism: Corallococcus carmarthensis (assembly GCF_003611695.1). Classification (GTDB taxonomy): domain Bacteria; phylum Myxococcota; class Myxococcia; order Myxococcales; family Myxococcaceae; genus Corallococcus; species Corallococcus carmarthensis. Next base: position 2,105 of record NZ_RAWE01000429.1, read on the forward strand.
CGAGGCCGGAAGAGGTGCGCCCGGTGAGAACGGCGCCCCCGGCAATCCCGGTCCCCAAGGTGGGGCTGGACTCGATGGCGGGTCGGCCGTCACTTTTGGTAGCGGCAGGCGCGGAGACGGAGGCAGCAGCATCTGCTCGACAGGGGATGCTGGACTTGGCGGCATCGGAGGCACGGGAAACAACTTCCAACAAGGCTTCGATGGGGGTGACGGCTTTCCCAATACCCCTGGCGGAGCTGGAGGCGCTGCGGGAGTCCGCACGAATACGGGACCGGACCTTTACAACTGCGTCGCCGAGCAAGGGCTCGATGGGGGGA